>JAKAOA010000155.1 GCA_021823405.1 Bacteroidota bacterium
TCCGATCTCCCCTGGATTGCATGTGATGAAACTTCGGGTGCATTGGTGGTTGATTTTTATTGTACGGACGGTTCCGGGTCATATTATCCTTATTTGGCTTATTCATATGACGAAGGTGGAACATGGCATTACACATTATTATCAGGTAGTGGATGGTATCCTGTAGCAATTCCGAATGGTGGGGGATGTCCTCCTTATTATTGTGGCGATTATATCGGTATAGATGTTTATGCTGGTTTTTGTGCGCCAATGTGGATGGATAATGTTACTAATAGTACTTCCCACACTTTTGGACAATGCGGTTATAACAGCAACGACCTTGTTTATATAAATTCTCAGAATCTTCTTTGCAATTCCCAACCTTGGAATTTTTGCGCTGTATCGCCCAACGATTATAACGTAAGCGACTATGCCTTTTTTCAATCAGCAGCTGACATAACTGCCGGTGGTACGGGCTGCTCTAAATTTACGGTACAACCATCGGGATACTGCACTATGCAATCGCAAACAGAAATAGAACTAAAGCCCGGCTTTGAGGCGAAAGCGGGCTGCTTCTTTCATGCTTCTATCTCGGGCTGTACAGAACCACCGCACAAACCAATAAAATTTGCTCAAAATAATAATGATAGCAATAACAATAATCAAGGAACAAACAAGAACGGGCTAGTAAATTCCCTAAACGAGGGCAACAGTAACGAATCTATCGTGGTCATACCCAATCCCACCAAAGGTCCGTTTACATTGCAATTAGCCCAATCAAGTTCAAGTAGCGGTAATACAATGAATACAAATAATTACATCACCGTTTATAACGTCTTCGGACAAATGATTTATCAGACGACTACCCCTGAATTCACAATAAATCTTGACTTAAGCTCACAACCACGCGGGGTTTACCTCGTAAGGGTTCAGAGCGGCAACAATTACTTTACCAAAAAGTTAGTGGTGCAGTAAATTCAATATCTATTGGGCAATATTGGCAAGATGGTAAAAGTGAATTACCCGTACCCGCTAAGGTCAATCCGCCGGTATTTGTATTGGCGGATTGCCTTAGTAGGCAGGTAATTGATAAGTTGCACTTAACCACCCCTATGAAACAAATTATTTCAAAAATATTTCACATAATATGTATTATGTGCTAAATAATGTATATATTTGCGTTCTGAAGCTAAAAGCCATGAGCGATAAGATATAAACTATGAGATATAAATTATGAGATATAAACTATGAAAGAAAATTACAAGTTAGAAAGTAAAAAGTGAAAACATGATTTTGAGAACAGAAAAAATGCTGCCCGTAAATGATTTTGCGAAGGTAAAATACCTGTACGGGCAGTTATGCCGATGTTTTGAATTTGTGCATTTTAACAAATTCAATTATGGTTGGAATAACGTCAAATTTTCAAACCTTTATAAAATTATTGGAAATCAATATGTTTCATTAAAATATCTGAAAATATACCCTACCGGCAATATGAAAAAATACGCATTTTCCGACAAAAAACGACAGAATTTGCAACGCTTTTCAGAACCGGTATCCACAGGGAACAACAATTTACGCAGGGCAAAAGAGGAGGTGTTAAAGATACAGCGCCGTTTCCGGCTAATCGCACCGGTGGCGGCTGTAAGAGAAAAGCAGAAAATAGAGCTATTGCCCAAAAAGCCATAATTAGCCATTTTTAGCCAAATGTTAAAATATGGGAATCGCAATTATTTCTTTGTACTGTCTGTCGGCACGAAAATCATGGATATGGAGTTCACGCAATATCGGGTGTCTTTCGGCGTAAAATGCTCGCCTGTGAAAACATGCCCTAAATGCGCTCCGCAACGTGCGCAGGTTATTTCTGTGCGCTCTCCGTCAGCATCAGGCGTCCGCTTTACTGCGCCGGGTATGGCATCGTCGAAGCTGGGCCATCCGCACTCCGAATGGAATTTATTCTTTGAGGTGAATAAAGGCGCTCCGCAGCGCTTACATTCATATAAGCCATTGGCTGTGGTATTTACATATTTGCCGGTAAACGGGGCTTCTGTTCCCTTATTTACTATTACTCGTTCTTCTTCGGGGGTAAGGGTTCTATAGTGCATAACGGTTGTATTGGTTGGGTTAGTAACAGTTATATTGCCCGTGTTTCCCTGCGAACATGCCTGAAGGGAAATACCGGCGAGGATGGATAGCAAGAAGGATTGTTTCATGGATTGGAAGGAATTATTGGCTAACTTACGAAAGTTTATGGTTCGGGGTTTTTATCGCTACCTTAAAAATTGTTAAAATTGTATCGGATAAAATGATTGTAACGGCTTTAATAGTATGAAAATTATAAGCAAAACTGGTGTTCTGTGCATAGCCGGTGCGCTGCTTTATGCCTCCTGCAACAGCAACCGCCTTGATATTGACGTATCGAAGATAAATATACCCCCTGTAAAAATTGACCGTCTTGAAAAGGATATGTTCTCCATGCCGCCCGACAGCATTGCCCGGTACACTCTCGCTATCGAAAAAAAATATGGGATATTTTATGCCAGGTTCATTACAGGTTTCATAAACGACGGCGGGCTGGGCGACTCCTCATATACCATCAGTTTAAAACATTTTATCACCGATAAGGATATGCTCGATGCCTATACGGCGTGCGAGAAAGAGTATCCCGACATGACCTTCCTTGAAACCGGACTTACCGATGCCTTCAGGCATTATAAATACTATTTCCCCGACTCTTCGCTGCCGCGTGTGGTAACCCTTATGAGCGGGTTCAATTACAGCTTGATTTATTTCAATAATACCCTTGGCATTTCGCTTGAAATGTATCTGGGGCAAAGCTCCGTTTTTTATCAGATGCTCACTTTTCCTTTATACAAAACAACTCACCTTGCAAGGGCTTATATGCTCCGCGATGCCATATACGGATGGCTCGAAAGCGTTTATAAAACGAACGAGAACAGGAACGATTTCTTAAGCCAGATAATTCATGAGGGAAAAATAATGTATCTGCAGGATGCTCTGTTACCCTTGTTGAACGACACCATAAAAATAAAGTATTCGGAGCGGCAATTAAAATATTGCATTGCCAATGAGTACAATATATGGGCTTATATCATCGGTCAGAAGGTACTCTACAGCACTGACGAGATTCTGATTAAGAAGTTCACCGACGACGGTCCTTTTACTCCCATGTTCAACCACGATAACTGCCCTTCCCGAACGGGCGACTGGATTGGCTGGCGGATAGTGCGCGCCTACATGAAAAACAATCCCGGCGTTACCATACCTCAACTGATGGCGGAGACGAGTGCGGATAAAATACTGGCGCGTTCGGGCTATAAACCGACTAAGTAATAATGGGCTGCATCAAGCGGTTTTTCTGTTTACAAGCAATATTCCGGCAAGTACAATAACGAAACCGGCAATATGCACGGCGGTAATCTTCTCATGGTCAACCAGCCCCCAGAGTAGCGCTACAAAAGGTATGCAATAGGTAACAGATGCGGCGAAAAGGGGAGACGAAATCTTAAGCATCTTATTGAATAACGCCTGTGCAAGAGCCGTACCGAACGCTCCGAGAATACTTGCGGCGGCTAAACTCTTTGCTGCGCCGGGCGCATTACTAAGCCGCCAGGTAAAATCGGTGGTGAAGAGCCAGCAGCCGGCTGCAATGCCTACCGGAAAGAGCGCGAAACCCGCCACATCCACCGCTTTGAGTTGTGCCAGATTGAAATTAAGCAGATAGGTATCCACTGCATAGCTTATACACGCGGCAATAATGAGCAAACTATAGAAGCCCTGACCTTCATATCCATCTTGCGAACCGTGAATAACAAGCATGGTGGCGCCTGCCAGTCCGAGCAGGATGCCTACCGTTTTATATATACCGGGCTTGTAATGATAGAAGAGTATTCCTACAATCAGCGTAAACAGCGGGGTAAGCGAATTGAGCATACCTGCTATCGAGCTTGGAACTCTGGTTTCGGCGGTTGTAAACAACAGCGCCGGAATACCGTTGCCCAATATTCCCACCAGGATAATGTATTTCCACTTTCCCCGCGGAATAGAGCGGAGATGCCCTATCACAAAAGGAAACAGACAAAGGAAGGCAACCGTCATCCTTATACAGGCAACCTGGGCGGGCGTAAAGGCATCCAGCCCCCGTTTCATTAATATGAAGGAACTGCCCCAAATTACACAGAGGACAATGAACAATACATATTTTAAAAGCCGCTTATCCCGCATTCCTTCCTTACTGTTGCCCGCGCTTTAAATTACTCTAGTGAGCTTATTCTTAAGCATGCTCTTTGCCTTGTTCAGGCGTTGTTTGCGCATTATTCTTTCGGCAAGTTCGGCCTCGTTTATCGGGTTTCTGATATAATCGTCGAGTTCTTTTATCATTATCTCTATCTTCCTGCTCTTGAATCCGTATATGGCTTTCATGGCTGTTTTCGCAAGGTCGTCCCGCTCCGATTTAATCCCTATACTTTTGCGGCTCCAGTCGCTTATAAAATGTGCGTCCGCTATCAAACTTACCGCCATACGGCTCATATCGGCATCGGTATGCCTTAAAAAACGGTCTTCGGTAATGGGCTCGTTTTTTTTATGCAGCGAGCAGCATTCTTCAAAAATCTTCCTGCATGTCTCATCCTCAAATTCAAAGTAGTCGTCCGTCATGCTCTCAATTATGTAGTCCGCAATACGCATGCTGAACTTTACCGGCTCTTCATCCTTGTCCTCCTCACTTGTAAATTCTCCGGTTTCGTTGGCGTATTTCATAAGCACCCGTATTATTTCCTTTTCCTGCGGCAGTGAAGATAACAGTGAATACGGTTCGGCTGTAGCTATGGGAGCCGCCGCCGCCCTGTTTATTGCATGAGCAGTTGCGGGTTCGTCGAACATTTTACGGCGCGCCAAATCAAGTTCGCCCCAAAGTATAGCTTCTTCTATCTCCATGATGCGGCTGCACTCCTTAACATATACGCCGCGTTTTGTTCTTTCGGGTATGGCTGCTACGGTGGCTATAATATCCTTTATCAGTTCCGCTTTCCTGATAGGGTCATTAGCGGCGGTATGGGCAAGCGACCGTGTTTTGAATACAATGAAATCGGCTGCTTTGGATGTTATGTATAGCTTCAGTTCTTCGGTGTTGTGCTTCCTTGCAAAGGTATCGGGGTCGTCTTCCGGCGGTAGGGTAACTATTTTTACGTTCATCCCCTCTTTTAACGCAATATTGAAACCGCGCTCCGCAGCTTTTATTCCTGCAGCGTCTCCATCGTATAAAATAGTCAGGTTAGGCGTGTAGCGTCTGATAAGACGCACCTGCTCCACTGTTAGCGAGGTTCCTGATGACGCCACCGTATTTTCCACGCCTGACTGGTGCATGGAGATAACATCGGCATATCCCTCTACCAGATAGCAGTTATCTTCGGCGGCTATTGCCTTCCGGGCAAAGTGAATGCCATATAACACGTTACTTTTGTGGTAGATAGGCGTTTCGGGAGAATTTACATACTTAGCCGTATTTTTATCCTTACGCAAGGTGCGTCCTCCGAAGGCAATCACACGCCCGCTTATGTTGTGAATGGGAAACATTACCCTACCTGCAAATCGGTCAAACCCAT
>JAKAOA010000156.1 GCA_021823405.1 Bacteroidota bacterium
CGCTTACATTATACCTCTCAATGTCGTATATTGGGCTGGTTTCAAGGTTATCGTACTTTTTGTATTTTATCACTGCTGTGCCTACCTCCAGCACCTTCGCAAGAATAGTTGCTCCATTGGTTTGTATAATTGTATCCTGTGCGAGAGCGCTTTTTACAATTAACAGCATTAGCAACCATATAGATTTAAGAATCTTCATAAATTTGGATTTAAAAATAGCATAAAACTCCTTTCGGAGAAATAATAAAAAAAGGGGGCGATAAAGCCCCCTTTTAATTTCTACTTGCCTTCGTCCGCCGGAGTATTAAGCCATAATGGGCTCTTGCCATCGGTGATTATCATTTTCACCTTGCCGGATTTTACAAGAGCTTTTGTAACATCAAGTCCCTTATATTGAAGCATCTTCGGTGTTAGACTCGAATCTATTATTTGTTGAGATTCCTTTGTCGCTTCTGCTTCTATAATTTGCCTTTGGGCTTCTCGCTTTTGCTCTTCTATTGCAAATTCCTCCTGCTTTCTCTGATAACTGATATCATCATCCTGTTGCTGTACCCGAAGTTCATTATCCACCTCCTGTTGTTTCAACTTCTGTTCAGCCAATACCTTATTTTTGATGGGATTGATAACATCTCTCGGCAGGTCGAGGTCTTTTATAAATACCTGGTCTATTACAAATCCGTACCTGCCAAGAGAAGCGCTCATCACATTTTTGATATCGGTAGCTACTTCCGTCCTTTCGGTATTGAGGTCTTGAGCAAAATATTTGATGGTGGATTCTCTAATGGCAGACGCAAAAAGGTTCTTTATTATGCTCTCCTGATAATTTGTGCCAAACCTTGAAAAAACCGACATTACAGAATCAGGGTTAAGATGATAAAGCATCGTAATATCGAAATTTATTTCCAAACCTTCTTTTGACGGCATTTCTCCTTGCAGGGAGAATGGCTGTATATGGGTGTTAAACCTGATTATTCTTGATAAAAAGATATTATGGATATGCCACCCTGGTGCAAGGGGAGTAGGTTTTATTCTGCCTAATTTCTGCTTTAATCCCACTTCACCCGGATAAATTACTCCACATCCGGTGAGCGAAGTTAAAATAAGCGCTATTATAATTGATTTATATCCTTTTTTCAAGGAATAGCGAGCAGTTTTTGCTTTTGATTTGATGGGTTTCATGATAGTTTGTTTATGGATTGTTAGAAATAGTTTCATTTTTGAGGTACTTACTCCCCAGTGCTATTATCATGAGAAGTTGTTTACTACATTCAAACCTTCAGATAACAGCTCCTATTAGCTATAGTATGAACGGCGGCGCTCGTAAGAGAATAGAGGTATATACGCCCTGATTCAATGCAGACGTCTGTTTGTTTATGGCAAGAAATGATAAGTATCCGGTGTATGAGCTAAAACCGTTCTCTGTTACCATAATAAAATTAAAATTTTGCAGAAGTAAATACCTGCCGGAGCGTTTAAAATTTTCATCCACACCATGACGGAACAATACAAAACTCTTATTAAGATTATTATCCGAAGCGCCCTTATTCAAATTAAATGAAGCAGCCCTTTGGTAAACTAAAGTTGGTCCAAAATAAACCGCACCCGCTACTTTATAGGGATTAACATTTCCAACGATTAAAGAAATCAGGATTATAATAAAACTCTTATGGATTGTCTCGTTCATATTTTGCTGTGCTACTTAATTCTAACGTCAATATTAAACACACAATACCCTATAAGCAAATTATTTAACTTTGTTTAACTTTGTTTAATTCTGATATTCAGCTCGAAAGTTATTTAACTTTCCGCCAACTATGAGCGAATAATTAGCTATCCGAAATCCATTTATCTTTGCTCTAATATCCCAACTATGGCAGCGTTAATATCCGGTGATTTTTCAAATCTTAAAGCACATATAAAGGAAATAAACCGTTCCGGGTTCTGGACTGATGTAGTCGCACAACTCAATAAAGACATTGGAGATGATAAAGCGGTTTTTTTTAATCCGGGGCATCTTCTCGGAGAAGACGCGGCTGAAGAGCTTGTTAAAACTTTGCAGCGCTATCTTCCTTCTGTTACCCCTCGGCTGTCGGAAATCCTTTATCGTATTGATATTAATGAAGAGAATACTTTAGGATTAAAAGACCTCCCTACTGATATGTATTACCAGGTACTTTCTGAAATAATTGTGAAACGGGTAGTTCAGAAAACGTTAACAAGGATAATTTTTTCCGATAAAAAGACACTATAGTGCAGCCCTATGCCATAATCATCTGTCTTCTTTGCTACTTCGCTGCATTAATGGCGGTGTCTTATTATACAGGCGCTAAAGATAATAATGAGGGATTTTTTCTTGCGAACCGAAGGTCGCCATGGTATCTTATCGCTTTCGGTATGATTGGTTCATCCATGTCGGGCGTTACGTTTATTTCGGTACCGGGATGGGTTAAAGAAACAGGATTTTCTTATTTTCAGGTAGCGCTTGGCTATATAATAGGTTATTGGGTAATAGCATGGGTACTTCTACCCGTTTATTACCGTTTGCAGCTTACTTCTATTTATACCTATCTCGACATGCGGTTTGGTAAGAAGGGCTATAAAACAGGAGCTGTTTTCTTTCTTATTTCGCGCATTTTAGGCGCATCCTTCCGTTTATATGTCGCTGTGGATGTTCTTCAACTCTGCATTTTCAACCAATTGCATCTACCGTTTATCTTTAGCGCAATGGTTCTTATATGCCTTATTTGGCTTTATACACGCAGGGGTGGCATGAAAACAATTGTATGGACGGATGCCTTGCAAACCCTTTTTCTGCTTGCAGCTTTAGCTGGCAGCATCATACTTATAAGTCATGCGCTCCCAAATAATTTTCCGGATTCTGTTAAAAGTGTCATTCAAGGACAATATTCACGTGTATTCAATTGGGATGTAAACAGTAAATACTATTTTTTTAAACAGTTTTTGAGCGGTATTTTTATTGCTATCGCAATGACTGGACTCGATCAGGATATGATGCAGAAGAACCTTACGTGTAAAACATTGTCCGAATCCCAAAAGAATATTATTTCCTTCAGTATTGTGCAGGCAGTAGTGGTCCTTTTTTTCCTTATACTCGGAGTTCTGCTTTATAACTTCGCAGAATATAAACACATACCGCTGCCCGCAAAATCGGATGACCTCTACCCTATTCTTGCCACCGGAGGGTACCTTGGCGCTACTGTTGCATTTCTATTTATAATGGGGCTTACTGCGGCATCATTTGCCAGTTCCGATTCCGCACTCACCGCGCTCACCACCTCATTTTGTATGGATATATTGAACTTTGCCCATAGAAAGAGAGAACAGCAGGTTAAATTACGGAAGTGGGTGCATCTAAATATGGCAGTTGTATTGGCGCTCGTTATCATTCTATACAATTTAATAAATAATCCTGTTATTATAAATGCTGTATTTACTGTAGCGGGTTATACGTATGGACCTTTACTCGGGCTTTACGGTTTTGGACTGCTCACTAAAATAAAAGCAAACGATTCCTGGGTTCCATACATCTGTATTGCCTCACCACTGCTTTGCTTTATAGCCGACCTTAAATCTGAAACGTGGATGCACGGGTATCATTTCGGCTTCGAATTGCTGATATTAAACGCATTTATTACCTTTACAGGTCTTTTAATGTCGGCTTTTACAGAGTCACGCAAAGTAAGTTCATGAACAAACTCACTAAAATACTATCGATTGACGGCGGCGGTATTAGAGGTATTCTTCCGGCAGTTTTGCTTGCAGGACTTGAAGAGAAGATTCAGCAAAAAACAGGAAACAAAAGCGCCCATCTTGCTGATTATTTCGATTTTTTTGCTGGAACAAGCACCGGAGGACTGCTTTGTTTCTTTTATCTTACCCCTGACGAACATGACCTGAACAAAATAAAGTATACTGCTAAACAAGCGCCTGAATTTTACCTTACTTATGCCGATAGCGCGTTCAAGCCGAAGGGGCAGAATAATACCGAGTATAGCTTTCATAAGTATTCGCCGCAAGGTTTGGAAAGCCGGGCGAAGTTTCTTTTCAAAGACCTCAAAATCAGTCAGCTAATTAAACCCTGTTGCATTACAGCTTATAACCCGGAACGGCTCGAACCGCACTTATTTTTATCGCATAACACAGCTCTCAAGCCAGATGACGATTACCTTATCCGAGATGTTTTAAGGGCTACAACGGCTCTTCCCGGAATCTATCCGCCTGCTATAATCACTTCCACCAAAGGTGAAACATCTACTTTTGTGGATGGAAGTATTTTCGCCCATAATCCTGCATTTTTTGCATACCTTCATGCTAAAAAGCTTTATCCTAATGCTCAAGATTTTATGGTGTTTTCGGTAGGTACAGGTCACGTATCGGCATTAAGCGATGGCTTGAATGTGTATGATAACAGTGATAAAAACTGGTCGAGGTTGTTATCCGAAATTGCATTCGGCAATTCCTTCGGAATAACAAATATTCAATTTGAAGAGGCGTTCTATGATAAGCCGCATTCCAAGTATATTCACCTGCAACCTTCGCTCACAGGATTAAATCCTGCTATGGATGATGCATCTCCTTCAAACATCCAGAGATTATACCAAAGGGGAAAGGAATTTTTAAGTGAAAATGAAAAACTATTAAATGAGGTAACAGACCTTATAACAGCATCAGGCGAAAATTGACGAGCTTCCTGAACAGCCCACCCCACCTAAGGCATTATCATATAAAGATATGCAGGTTCAGTCAAGCCCTCCTCATGCACCAACCTTAACTTATTGGGGTATTTTTGCTCAACGGGAGCCATCATTCGCCAGAGTGTATTTATTATATTACCATCGGCTACATGTGGGTTTATCCGCAAACTTGCCAACATTACAAAATTTACGTGATTCCTTTTTAGATAAGCAAGTACGCTATCCGGATTGGTTGAATAGGGATGAAACACAGGAAAAAACATTTCTTTGTTGGTATATATAAATGATATTTCCGCCTTTCTTGCGGCCACCTTTGAATTTGGAGGTAAGCTGTCGGCGCACCATTGACTCATCTTTATATAATTTGCCCAATCAGGGGTAAATCCATCGTAGAAATCTCCATGAATGTTATGACCTAACACAGTTAAATTGCTTTTCACTCGATTAGCCAAACTTACGCTCCCGGAGATAAACAAGATAACTATAATATAAATAATAATACTTTGACCAACCCACGGCGCATTTTTCAGTGAATCGTAAATAGCATATAAAAACATTAATAACAATAATGGTATATATACCATTACGAACCGTGGCTGGTCAATCTGCATTTGAACGGCAAGAAAGGTACATCCTAACATCACTCCGCAATAAAGCGTAATAGCAAGTATATAGCTGTTTTTCGATTTAATCGCGCGATAAAGTACGAAGAGAGACATTAAAACGAAAAAGAAGGTAAGATATTTATTAATGTCCAATGCATCAGGTGAACGTAATCCCAATACTTGAAAAAAACGTTTGGAAAGGTAAAGATTTGCATTGCCAATAAATCGCTCTCCAAAACC
>JAKAOA010000157.1 GCA_021823405.1 Bacteroidota bacterium
CCTGTTGTCGCAATAATAATTGCTGCCCGGGGGCTGTTCAGTTGCCCAGATATAAAACTGCGGCGCTTTATCTGAAGCAAGAAAGGCAGCATTGGCGCTGTCTATCCAAGGGGTAGATATGTATAGCTGCAGGTTAGGTCTTGGGTCCCAGTTTAGCTTATTGGCTGGAATATATGTGTAATCAAACGGGTAGCAGTCAACGGTACTGTTGCCGATTAGGTTTCTTTGTTCCTTATCCAAAATCCTTTCTTGCAGGGTTACAGAATCGTTTTTTTCAATATTGCTTAAAGTCGATTTATATCTGATAACCCATGAGATAAAATTGTTAATCCCGTCGAAATTAAATCCCTTTACATAACCGCATGCGCTTTTTGCCAGATACAGGTTGGTATATATAAGTGAAATTGAAGCGAATAGCATAAGGATTGCAAACCGGTTTAGCTTTTTTTCGAGCGCCAAAGCCATTGCGCAAATCATAATTATATAGTAGAAGATTATGCCTTCGTGCCAGATATCGGCGCGTGAAAATGAATATTTGAAGGCGATGTATAGCGGAGCAATTGAAAGAAGATAAAGAAGTTTGGTTAGTTTATTTTTGGTAAAGAAGAGGGTAAGATAGAAGAATAAAATACCAAGAAAAAAAATAGTCCAATGATGCACTGTATCTTCAAGCTGTAGCGAGTTAGAATACTCACCGACTATCAGAAAGTTGGTGTAAAGATAACCGGGCAGGGCGCTTAAACTGTGATAAACGAACAACCATATAAGCACTATATATATGGTAACTGTAATGGCGAAATAAAGCAGAATTTGGGGACGTTTGGTTCTGAAAAGCGAGTATAAAGCATAAGTAAAAATTGCGGCGAAACACCAGATGCCAAATGATGACTTGACGAGAAATGCTATTGCAGAAAGGATACCGCCGCCTATAAGCCATATTTTATTTTTGCCGAATTCATAGTTAAGAAGAGTTAGTATAACGCCGCCGACAAGAAAAATATCAATCAGATAGAAGAGAGCGCATAGTACCGCTATGAGCAGGATATGCCATATACGGTTAGCAGGGTTTACATGGCTGCCGAGAAGTAAAAAACTGTAGATAAAGAAAAAACGGAGCAGGCAGGTTACCGGTATAGCTATACCGAGATTATTCCCGAGAACGTTGGGTGCGAACAGGAAGACAAGAGGACCATAGGTGAAGATGTGAGCCGCGCCTAACTGTATTCTGTTGGAAAAGAAATAATTGAAGGCATAAACATAAGAGCCATCCAAACCAAGCGAAATGCCGGGATAAAATCCGGGAAAGGTGATAACCAATATGATAAAAGAGATGAGAGCGGACCGGAATATTCCCTTACCGGCGGAACCCACAGGTTTTATCTCGCCGAGCCATTTTTGCAGATAGAGGTTATTTTTTCCCATTCACGAGATTGCTCTTTTGCCCTTCAGTCCATTGTCATTATTGACCCTATTGTAATATTCCGTTATGTTGGGAACAACGCTTAACTTTAAAGGCAACCGGTTCTTCCGCCGTCAACAGGCAGATTAATACCGTTGATATATGCGGCTTCGGGCGCGGCGAGAAACGCTACAGCATTGGCTATCTCTTCCGGCTGTGCGAAGCGTCCTGCCGGTACCTTGCTTATCATATCTGTTTTAACCTGCGGCTCGCTTTTCCCGCTTTTGCGGGCTGTGGCTGCTATGATGTCCTCTATTCTTGCCGTTTCGGTCGAACCCGGTAAAACATTATTGACGGTTATCCCGAAAGGTCCCAGTTCAAACGACATCGTCTTTGCCCAGTTCGCAACCGCAGCGCGTATCGTATTGGATACGCCTAACCCGCGTATAGGTTCTTTCACCGACGTTGAGATAATATTTATTATGCGCCCGTAATTCGCTTCTTTCATTCCGGGTGCAATTAATTGAACAAGTATATGATTGCATAGAAGATGCCGGCGAAAGGCAAGCATAAACTCTTCTTCCTCCGCCTTAATAATATCGCCGCCCGGCGGTCCGCCCGAATTATTGACAAGGATATGAAAACTGTTGCCATGGGCAAGGTACTGCTCTACAGTAATTTTTAACAAAGCCGGGGCATTGAAATCTGCGCAAAGAAAATTGTGTTTAGCTGAATTTATCACAGGTAGTTCAGCGACCGCGTTCTTCAGGGCGGCTTCGTTTCGCGCAATTAAAGTTACCTGCGCCCCTTGTTTGGCAAGAACTATTGCCGTTGCTTTACCAATTCCCTGCGTGCTGCCGCAAACAAGCGCTTTTTTGCCGGATAAATCTATCATTCCTTTATGAATAGCCGTTATTTTTTCTACCAGGTCGGTTTACTGATTCAACGCTTGTTTCAGGTCATCTGTCAGGTCATCTGCATCCTCTATCCCCACACTTAACCGTATGAGAGAATCCACCACGCCTGTTTTTTCGCGCTCCTCCTTCGGAATAGAGGCATGCGTCATGGTGGCAGGATGACCGCACAGCGATTCCACACCGCCCAATGATTCGGCAAGTGAGAAAATCTTGAATTTCGAAAGAACTTTAACTGCCTTCTCTATTTTGTTTTCTTTCAAGGTGAACGAGACCATCCCGCCAAAATCTTTCATCTGTTTTTTAGCTACCGCATGGTTCGGATGTTCTTTCAACCCGGGGTAGTTCACCTTGCCTACCGCAGGATGCGAAACAAGATATTCGGCTACCTTTTTTGCGTTATCACAATGCCTTTCCATGCGCACATGCAATGTTTTTATCCCGCGCAATACCAAAAAACAGTCGTGGGGCGAAGGAACGCCGCCGCAACTATTCTGGATGAAATATAGTTGTTCCGCCAAGCTGCCGTCATTGCATACCAATGCACCCATTACCACATCAGAATGACCGCCGAGGTATTTGGTAACCGAATGTACTGCTATATCGGCGCCGAGGTTCAGCGGCAGTTGCAGGTACGGAGAGGCAAAGGTATTATCCACCGCTACCCGGATATTATTTTTCTTCGCCAGCGAAACTATAGCTTCGATATCAATGATGTTGAGCATCGGGTTGGTGGGCGTTTCCACCCATATAAGCCGTGTGTGTGCATTGATAAGCTTTTTTACATTCTCCACATCCGACATGGGAGTAAAATGAAACTTTATGCCATACTTAGCAAAAATTTTAGTGAACATCCTGTAAGTTCCCCCATAGAGGTCGTTAGTGGAAATTACTTCGTCGCCCGGCTCCAGCAGCTTTATTACCGCATCCTCGGCAGCCATTCCACTCCCAAAACACAATCCGTATTTGCCGTTTTCGAGGGCGGCTATGTTATTTTCCAGCGCCTTACGGGTGGGGTTGTGGGTTCGTGAATATTCAAAACCCAAATGCTTACCGGGCGCTGCCTGCACATAGGTTGAGGTTTGGTAAATAGGGGTCATTATGGCTCCGGTAGCGCTATCGGGCTCCTGTCCGGCGTGTATCGCCTTGGTTGCAAATTTCATGTCTTTTTTATTACGTATTGGGAGGCAAAGATAGGTGAATAGGCATGCTGTAATCCCGAGGCCTTAGATTTGTGAGATTTAGCAAATTCAATTATGGTCGATATAAGCAAAATAAGATATAGATTTTAACTCTAACGGGTAGGCGATGGGTGGGTATACACTTTTCGGAGTATTTTTTGATTATAATATTGATTTTCAAAATGTTGATGGTATACACAGGGTATACTAATGTATACCATAAGTTATACTTTAAGTAATGAGATATAAAATTAAGACAATCAAATAGTATGCTGCCGTAAGCGCTTTTGCGAACCAATCAGAAGAGTAGCTTAAAGCTACGGATTATTTTTACTTTTGATGGCAAAATATATTCCTATGAGCAACCGAGCAACTTTCCGTATTTTTGCTATTTAACCTAATTCCGTACTATAAAAGTGTCTTTTGCGGGATAGGTGCGAATTTAAGGCGACACGAGAACAAGGAATAATACATGAAATTAGGGCAAATGAAGTTATAAAGAAGGAATAAATTAAATTATAAAAGATGGATAAGGAGACTGTACATAAGATTCTTGGGGATAAGTTCATACTGGAACTTATTGAAATAGTGGATTTTCAAGTGAAGAAAGATTCGGCAATACTGAAGGTTCTGTGTATTGAGAACGATTTTGAGAAGTATTATCAAATAGACTTCTTAGAAGTAGTTGCATTTGACTTCTGGAAAAATCCATTAGATTTGGATAACGATGAGCTTGAAGTTGATGCAGAGGAAAAAAATCTTCGCCCCCTTAAAGAGGTAAGCAAGTATAAGAATATGGAATATCATGCCGATCTCATAAATAAAATCCAAAATCCAAACGAATTCTGGTATTTGGAGTTTATAGGGGCAGCATTTCGTTTGTCGGTTGTTTTTAAAGAAGTTAAGAAAGTAGCTGTCGATAACAAGTAATTCATGGACAGGATAAGCTGCGTCATACTGGACAATGACGCGAGGAGTCGTGCGCCCCTTGAGGGTTGCTGCCGCTCGATACCATGCTTACCTAACCTGACAGGCAGGCATTATCCTGTCAGGTTTTTCATTATTAACTTTCTTCCACATCTATCTCCACCGGTTTCAAATGAAAATATTTTTAAATTCTCAACATCATAAAATAAGCAAACCCCGTATCAGTTAAGTTCAATTCACTTGAATTTGCTTTGTGAATTGCCTTAGTGCGGCAAATAACCGATTTGTTGTACTTAATACTGGTCTTCATCTTGCAAATGTACTAGCACAACTTACCAATTAACTCTCCACTAAGCCAGCCCGAAAAACAGAAACAGGCGGGCGAAGCTTAGCGGTTAAGGGGTTTAAATAATTTCGCACCTATCCCTAAAGTAACAGGGTTTTGAAAGTACGGAATTTTGATGGTTGCAAAAATACGGAATCTTTTAACAAATTAAATTACTTTTTCCGTATAATATATCTGAAATACAAAGATATACCTATTTACATAAGCATAAGATAAAAATGCCACAAAATATTAGGCAGGAGGTAAAACACTTCCTGATGTAGTTTCAGGTGATTTTAGGGAAGAGATGATTGTGTTTTCTCTTAATGGCTTTTCAAGATTCGACAAATTTAATACTGGTAATATCATTGCGTTATTATTCCCTTGTGATGAAATCATACTGACAAAAGACCGAACATAAGGAAAAATTATAGCAATAATGTTTTTATAAAAATAGGCAGGTATCTCTTCAAAGTTTATTTTTTCAACAAATTTAAATTCTGATAAGACCGTTGCCTTTAAGATGTAATCACTCGGATTCTCTAATTTGTATATGATTACTTTGAATGTTAATTCAAATATTCCAGATTCAGGGTAAAAAACACCAGATGGAGAAAAACCACTTGAAATTGGTATGTTCCCTTCTTCTTTAGGTATTTTTAATTCAGCTTCAATAATTCTATAATTAAGTAAACTGAAAGATGCAGGTGTTCCTTTCATTAATTCCATGACACAAACATAAATAAAAAATCCCGAAGATCGGA
>JAKAOA010000158.1 GCA_021823405.1 Bacteroidota bacterium
CTAAACTATCAGTTCAGCTTTTCGGCGAAATGCGACGCCGGAAATTAAAATACGGATTGGTAACTATGTGCGTTGGAACAGGTCAGGGAGCTGCCGGTGTTTATGAATTGCTGAATTAAGATGGCATCTATAAATCCATTTAATATGATATCATATCAGCGCCATTGGTTGCCGGATATAAACGGGAATGGGAAAGATGCAGTTTTGAATACGAATTATTAGCATTATCCGTTTAATAAAACAGAACCACTTTATGAATAAGTTATCGAAATCCGTTTTTATTATTGCATTCGCCTCAATTTGCATTTTGATGAACCAATCGTGCACCAGCAGGAACTTACATCCTGAAAAAACAAGAGCGCTTGACAGCATTGTCATTGCGTTAAATAAAGCAGATTCTACCCTTTCACGCAGCGATACTGTACTTGTTAGAAAATGCGTTGACCATATTTTTGTCACAATAGGACAGGTGCAGAGAGTCGTTACCGAAAAAAAGGACACCATAAGCAAAAATGCTACCGAAATTCTAAGAAACTTTAACGGAATACGCTGGCAACTGCAAACTTTTCTCGGAAGGGAACCATTTTTGAGAATGGAAATTCAAAAATCAGAAGAACGTATCAAGAACTTGAGCCATGATATCCGAACTAACCGGATCCCTACAGATAGCGTTAATATATTTTTTAATTTAGAAACAAAAACAGCAATAGAACTGCTTGAAACTGCCCGGCATGGATTTAACTCTCTTGATACTGAATTACCCCTTTACAATCTTATTGCGCCCAAAGCCGATTCACTTATCAACCGTCTAAGTAATAATAAAGGCATATAATGAACGGTATATTGCGTGAAACTACAGGCAAAACTTATATTACCTTTCTCAATTATCGCCAAGAAATTAAATTCTATACATGGAGAGGATAATTTTGATTTATGAAAAAATTGCTTTTAATATTCTTCGCACTATTTCCAACGCTCTTTGCTTCTTTTGGTCAGGACTGGAGCAATGAACAACTTGCCACCGGGTATTACCAGGACAAGCAGTATGGCAAAGCAATACCCTATTACGAAAAGTTATATGCCGCCAAACCATCTAACTATATCTACCACGACTATCTCAATTGCCTTATTCAAACCCGCGACTATAAAAATGCAGAGAAGCTGATTAAAAGGGAAATAAAACGCCAGCCCGACAATCTTGTGCTCTGGCTCGATCTGGGCTCGCTGTTCAATACTCAAGGCGATGAAAAGCAGATGAAAGAATCGTTCGACAAAGCGGTTCATAAACTATTGCCGGAGCGTGACCAGATAATTGCCCTCGGGCAGGCATTCGCCGGGATAAAGCAATGGGATTACGCCCTTGAAACGTATAAAAAAGGGAAAAGTTTGATGAACGACGAATATCCGTTTCTCTTTGAAACGGGCGATGTGTATAAGCAGATGGGAGATATAGCCAAAATGACCGACAGCTACCTCGATGCCCTTCTAATTTCGCCATCATTTGCGCAAAGTGTAGAAGATGCCTTGCAATTTGATGTCGGCGAAGATGTCGATCAGAACCGCAATACCGTTATTAAAAAGGAGTTGTTGAGATATGTACTGCGCTACCCCGATAACTCTACTTTTCCGGAAATACTCATTTGGATGATGCTTCAGCAAAAGGACTATGCCGATGCGCTTGTACAGGTTAAAGCGCTGGATAAAAGAAACCATGAAGGCGGCTGGCGGCTTATGGCATTCGCCCGTAACTGTGTGGCTGACGAAGTTTACGACCCGGCTATAGAAGCGCTACAATACGTAATTGATATGGGAAGCAAAGGAGATTACTATACCGAGGCGAAAGTGGAACAGTTGAATCTGATGTATGATCAATTAATCAGCGGCGGCGCTTATACCCGTGAACAACTGCTGGATATGCAGTCGAAATACCAACACACCATCTCTGAACTCACTGAAAACGCTGGAACAGTGGCTCTAATGATTAATCTTGCCCATCTCGACGCCTTTTACCTTAAGATGCCCGACAGCGCTGTAATTATACTTACCCGTGCGACGGCAATACCGGGCGTAAACGCCATAACCAGCGGACGGTGTAAGTTGGAACTCGCCGATGCTTATATCGCCTCGGGTAAAATATGGGAAGCATCACTGATTTATTCAAAGGTACACGAGGAGTTTAAGCACGACCCTATCGGAGAAGAAGCCAGTTTGAAAAACGCCTTCGTTTACTTTTATACAGGCAATTTCAGATGGGCAAAAGCCCAACTCGATATTCTGAAAGCGGCAACGTCCAAACTTACAGCCAATGACGCAATGGCTCTTTCGCTGCTCATTGCCGACAATTCCCAGGATACATCCAATACCCGTCCCTTACTGTTATATGCCCGAGCTATGCTTTATGATTTCAGGAATTTAGATGATTCGGCATTATCGCTTCTCGGAGCGGTAGATACGATCAGTACTGAACGTTCTCTAAAAGAAGAATCGCTGTTGATGCGCGCTGAAATTGCGGTAAAGAAGGGCAAATACGACGAAGCAGCCGGATATTATGAACAGGAAATAAAGAACTATCCTGACGGGATGCTCCCAGATAAAGCTTTGTTTTATCTGGCGCAGCTGGAAGTAAAAAAACTACATAACGAATCAAAGGCAGCAGATTATTACAAGAAGATTATACTTGACTATCCAGGAAGTTTTTATGTTCAGGATGCACGCGACCTTTACCGCAACATTATCAAGACCGAAACGCCGCCTGAAAGTCCTGTTAATTAACACCCCGCCTCTAATTCCAGAAAGCAACATGCGGAGCAATCGAAGTTTTTCGGCGCTTCCCTTATTCGCTTTTCCGGAATCGCACAGTATTATACCGACCACAATTGAACCCGATAGCTTTCGGGTTGTTAAAATTCACAAATTCAAAGCATCGGTATAACTGTTCGTACAGGTATTTTGCCTTGCGTCACCGCCATGTCTAAGGCGGCTCGCGGTTGCAAAATCACTAACGGCAGTATAAATACAAATTCCCGGAATTCGGTTGTGAAACATTGCCCCTGTATAAGTGGTCAGCTTATATTACTGCGTATAGTTATTCATTAACTTTGTATTATGATTAATTTGTCGGTTGCCATAATCGCCTATAACGAAGAGAAGAACATCGGGCGGTGCATCGATTCAGTGACAGGAGTAGCCGACGAGGTGGTAGTGGTTGACTCCTTTTCCACCGATAAAACCGAAGAAATATGCCGCGCCAAAGGAGCGCGATTCATACGGCACAAATTCGAAGGACACATAGAACAGAAGAATTATGCATTGACCCAAACCTTATACCCCCATGTACTCTCGCTAGACGCTGATGAAGCGCTCCATGAGGAACTAAAAAAAAGCATAATAGCCGTAAAGAATAACTGGCAATGCGACGGTTATGAGATGAACCGGCTAACAAATTATTGCGGGAAATGGGTAAGACATTGCGGCTGGTATCCTGACAGGAAACTCCGCCTGTTCGATAAAACCAAAGGAAGATGGGGTGGAATAAACCCTCACGATAAATATGAAATGCCTGGGGCGGATATTTGCAAACTGAAAGGTGACATTCTGCATTACAGCTATTATACGAAGGAAGACCATCTGAAGCAGATAGAATATTTTACTAATATTTTATCGAAGGCGATGTTTGAAAAGGGAAGAACAGCCCCGCTATGGCGAATATATTTAAGCCCGGTATTTAAATTCGTTAAAGATTACATATTCCGTCTTGGCATTCTGGACGGCTCCGCTGGTATGCAGATTTGCAAACTTTCGGCAAAAGCTACCTATATTAAATACCGGAAATTAAACCGACTATATAAAAGCATTGGCGCTGGCGGTTAGACGTATACCGCGCTACACAACACATCCCTTGCTTTCCAGTTGCTTATTGCGCTTTTCTATATATTCCACTCTGGGCCAATGTTCTTTCCTTCTGGGCAGTATTATTTTCCTGTTGCACAGGTCTTGTATCATAACTTTGTCGCAGTCGGAATATTTACGCACCGTTTTTGAGTTTAAATTAACGCTTATAGAAAAGTCATTATTGATTCTGATGAGGTGAGAGTCAAATAATTTGTGGTGCGTGGCGCACAGTAAAATGCCGTTTCTCACGTCAAGCTTTTCTTCATTTTTCGAAACCGACCATGCAACAATATGCGACGCTTCGAGCGCATATTCAACGCTGAAACCGCAAAGGGCGCATTTCGAATCGTAAACCTCCATAAGAGCTTTACGGAACAGCGGCTGCGCCTTACCTCTCACCTTCACTTTGGCAAACATCTCTTTTGAAAGTTCGGGGTTAGCCACAAGCGATTTGATTATTTCCACATCCGTAAATATCTCTTTTCGGGGATTAAACGGATTCGTGTGAGCGTACCAGTCGAATGCACAGACCTTATTGAAATTTATATCTTCTGTTACTGAATCGCCTCCTGCGGTAGTCGCGGAATTAGCGCCACCCCGACTTGCCACCAAAACGACTAACGGCGGTAACCCATAATTCAGACAATACTCGCTTATTCTTATCAGGGCAAGGTCGACTGTCCCCTGTTCTGTATTGGTTCTCTGCGCCATCTCGTTCCGGCTTATTTTTCTGCCCGTTCGCGCCGCTCCCGTCAGTATTTTCCAAATGTTAAATGCCACACGCTCACTTATGCCCTTCTCATCCGTTTTCAGGCGTTTAAGTGCCTTCCTCAAGTTATCATTCATCTTCCATACCGGAACCTTGCGTGTACTCTCCGGGTAAACAGCAACATAATCGCCTATAATTTGAAAATGTGTAGCTATTCCGTTGTTGTTTTCCTCGTCATGGCATATTACAATACCCAGGTAATCGGCAATTATCTTACCAATATATCCTATTTTGCTGTGAGCTCCCTGAACGTTGGTTTGCAATACAGCTGCTAGTTCTAAAATAGTTATTTCTCTTTCCGGCAGCTTCAATATCATTTGAAGGACGTTGAAAAGTTTTGCAGAAAGGGCGTTTTTTATTGCTTTCCGGTATTGTTCTACGGTAACCTCCATATAATGCGATTAAAAATTATATTCTTGAATGTTTATTACAAATGTATAAAATTCATTTTCTATCAGGCGCCACCGGAGGATATTTTGTCTGCATTTGTTTGTGCAGGTGCAAAGAGCGGTGAATTATTCAGGTCAGCCATCCGTTAGAGCGTGATTTTAAATAGGATAAAGAAATACCCCGAAAGAATCGAACAATGTTAAATATCAGCCATATCGGCTGTAAATTCCATTATATTTGCGTCTAAATTATATTATAAAACCCATGAAAAAGAAAGGGGACGCTTTACTGGTTAAGA
>JAKAOA010000027.1 GCA_021823405.1 Bacteroidota bacterium
CCGATCTAAAAGATTGATAAATGCCATTAAAACTACTCCGGGAATTGCTCATTATACGGCACTATGTGGATTCAATGTAATTACTGGAGCGAACAAGTCAAGTAGCGGAACAATTTATTGTCAACTTGCATCCTGGGATGAAAGAACTAATGCAAGCAGTCGCATACCGGGAATTTTAGATATAATCCGAGACAATATTGCAAAAGCTAACATTAAGGGAGCAAACGTAGTAGTTATTCCGCCGGCGCCCATTCCGGGTATTGGACAAACAGCCGGATTTAGTTTTCAGATAGAACAAAGAAATACAAACGACAACCCCCAACAATTTGAATCTGTTGTTAAGAACTTTGTCGCCGAAGCCAATAAAAACCCTGCAATAAGCGGAGCATTCAGCTATTATTCTGCTCATACGCCCAGTTACAAACTTACAGTAGACAGAGTAAAATGTAAAAGAATGGGTGTTCTTGTGTCAGATGTGTTTACCGCTATTCAAGTTTATATGGGAAGCTTTTATGTAAATGATTTCACCCTTTATAACCGTACGTTTCATGTTGTAGTACAAGCAGATACAATTTACCGTAGAATGATTACGAATATGAATAAGTATTATGTTCGAAATCAGGCAGGTGAAATGCTGCCAATCAGTTCCCTAATCAGTTATGAACCTACTGTTTCCGCTCCGCTTATCTCACATTTCAACATATTCCGCTCTGCTGAAGTTGACGGCACCTCCCCGCCGGGTTATAGTAGCGGTCAGTCCATAGCAGCACTAAAGGATATTGCAGCGCGCGTGCTCCCGCAGGGCTACGGTTATGATTTTTCAGGTTTAAGTTACGAAGAAATACGGGCCGGTTCATTAACAATATACATTTTCTTATTCTCACTGCTGTTCGTATTTTTGTTTCTCGCAGCGCTTTATGAAAGTTGGTCAGTACCTTTCGCAGTCCTGTTTGCAGTGCCGATAGGAGCCTTTGGCGCAATACTTACACTTATAGTTATACCAAGTTTAACTGATAATGTATATGCACAAATCGGGCTGATTACCCTAATTGGTCTGGCGGCTAAGAACGCAATCCTCATTGTGGAATATGCTAAGGTGCGCGTAGATTCAGGTGAAGATGTTATCAATTCAACGCTTGATGCAGTAAAATTAAGGTTACGCCCAATTTTAATGACTTCATTTGCATTTATTTTAGGGGTAATGCCATTAGTTTTCGCAACCGGTGCCGGCGCTGTTGCCCGCCGGACAATCGGGGTAACTGTGCTTGGAGGAATGATTGCCGCATCATCCATCGCCATTTTTATTGTACCAGTTTTGTTTGTTGTAATCGTTCGCATTACTTATGGAAAAAAACAACTCGAATTACTTGCCACACAACGCCGTGATGAATTAACGCAAAATGAACCCCCAAAGAATTAGTGATAATACATGATATCGGATGTATTCATTAAAAGACCAGTTACATCAATTGTAATTGCAATCATAATCGTTATTCTTGGGACGGTATGTATATTTTCTTTACCCGTCAACCAGTATCCAAATATAACTCCGCCTGGCGTAACCGTTACAGCAACATATACAGGGGCAGATGCACAGACCGTTGAACAGAATGTAACTACACCGCTCGAAGAATCAATCAACGGTGTAAATGGAATGGAATATATGAGCAGTAACAGCACCAATGCAGGCGCAGTTACCATAAATAGCACTTTTAAGGTAGGAACAAACGTAGATATAGCTGCATTAGATGTTCAGAACAGAGTAGGCATTGCTACTCCCCTATTGCCGACTGACGTAAGCCGGCTTGGTATAACTGTGCGAGCGAAAAATACAAGCATATTAATGGTGGTAGCGCTTTATTCTCCCAAAGGGACGCATAATATTACCTTTCTTGATAACTATAATAATATTTACCTGATGGATGCTTTATTACGGGTACCGGGTGTGGGTGATATAATTAGTCGCGCAGACCAATTTAGTATGCGTATATGGATGAACCCGGATAAAATGGCAGCTTATTCAATTACACCCCAAGATATTACCAATGCCCTTAACGAGCAGAATGTTGAGGTAGCCGCCGGAGCAGTCGGCGCTCCGCCACAGGAACCTTCCCAAACAAACGAGTTAACCGTATTGGTAAACGGGCGTTTAAATAAAATAAAGGATTTTGAAAATGTCGTTGTGAAAACTATTCCTTCCACAGGCGAAATGGTGTATCTGAAAGATGTTGCAAGGGTTGAACTCGGAAAGTTCACCTTCTCAAGTAATTCCTTTGTAGATGGCAGACGCGCTTCCTATCTTCTTATTTTCCAGTTACCTGAAAGCAATGCCCTGCAGGTGGCGGACGGAGTTTATTCAACTCTGGAAAAATTAAAGAAGATGTTTCCCGAAGACGTAAATTATATTGTGCCGTTTGAAGCTGTTACAATAGTTCAGGCATCTATAAAGGAGGTATTGAAAACCTTAGCTATAGCGCTACTACTTGTTATGTTCGTCGTATTTCTATTTCTACAGAACTGGCGAAATGCCCTTATTCCGATTCTCTCCATTCCTGTATCAATAATTGGCGCCTTTATCTTCTTTGTTCCCCTTGGTTTCACAATAAATACGCTCACTTTGTTTGGTTTTGTACTTGCAATAGGTATTGTAGTTGATGACGCAATTATTGTGGTGGAGGCCACTCAAAGGTACATTGATAAAGAAAAGTTATCGCCTGCCGAAGCAACAAAACGCGCTATGCAAGATATTACGGGTCCGATAATCGCTGTTGCGCTTATTCTCGCAGCAGTATTTGTACCGGTTTCAATCATTCCGGGGATAGTTGGCAGAATGTATCAGCAATTTGCTATTACAATTGCTGTCTCTATTCTCATTTCAGCATTTGTTGCCTTGTCTTTAACACCTGCCTTATGTACCATGCTATTAAAACCTCGCCGAATTGATAAAAACTCTAAGGGTATCAATCGATTTTTTTATTTGTTCGACAACGGCTTTGAAAGAATTACTAATTCATATACCAGAGGGGTCAAACGGGGTATTCATAATTCAAGATATGTTGTAATTCTTCTTATATGTATTGGCGTCGCCACCTATTTTCTATTCAAGTTAAAACCTACGGGATTTATCCCTAATGAAGATTCCGGACGCGTATTTATAACCTATGAACTTCCGGAAGCGTCCTCTACTGCTCAATCGGTTGAATTTATCATTAAATTAATGAAAGTGGTAAAGGGAACGCCAGGCGTTGATCACTTTGCGGCATTATCTGGCTTAAATATTAGTAACGGTGCGGCTAAATCCAATAGCGGTACAATATTCTGTAAATTAAAACCATGGGCGGAAAGGACAACTATCAACGAGCAATTTCCGGGCATAATAAATGAGATGTATAAGCGTATGAAACAAGCCGGCTTAAAGGAGGGGAAAGTGGTGGTAATGCAACCTGCTGCCATACCAGGCATAGGAATTGCCGACGGCTTCACATTTATTATTGAACAGAGGGGCACAAACGACGACGTTCATCAGTTCGAAACAGTAGTTAGAAAATTTGTAACAGAAGCAAACAAGGACCCTCGCATATCGCATGCTATATCCTACTATTCAGCACATACACCAAGCTTTAATATGGAAGTAGATAGAGAAAAATGCGGTAAAATGGGCGTAAATATTGAGGATGTTTTCAAAACAGTCCAGGCATTCATGGGGAGCGTTTATGTGAATGATTTCACGCTCTATAACCGTACCTTTCACGTAGTTATTCAAGCCGATACAATATATAGAAGGTTCGTTTCAGATCTTGATAAATATTATGTCCGTAATGATTCCGGTAAAATGCTCCCATTAAAATCATTGATAACTTATAAACCGATAGAAGCAGCTCCCGTTATCACACATTACAATATTTTCCGTTCAGCGGAAGTGGATGGCGGTTCACCCCAAGGGGTGAGTAGCGGACAAACAATGGATGCATTGAAAGAATTAGCTGCCAAAGTGCTGCCGCAAGGATATGGGTACGAATGGTCTGGGCTAAGTTATGAGGAGTTAGTAGCCGGTTCTGAAACGATATATATTTTCATGTTCTCAATTATTTTTGTATTTCTCTTTCTGGCGGCGTTGTATGAGAGCTGGTCAGTTCCTTTTGCAGTGATGCTCGCAGTACCGATAGGAGCTTTTGGGGCAATTATTACGCTTAGCTGTCTCCCTTACTTAAGCAATAATGTTTATGCCCAGATTGGTTTATTGACTTTAGTAGGTCTTGCAGCGAAAAATGCTATTCTAATTGTGGAATACGCCAAAATAAGGGTTGATGCCGGTGAAGAATTGATAAAGTCCACTATTGACGCCGTAGGTCTTCGCTTACGCCCTATAATGATGACTTCTTTTGCCTTCATTTTCGGAGTTTTACCGATGGCGCTGGCAACTGGAGCGGGGGCCATAGCAAGACGGACGATTGGATTTACAGTGCTTGGAGGCATGGCTTCAGCTTCATTACTTGCCATTTTCATCGTTCCTGTGCTTTTTGTGGTTATTATGAAGATTGGTTATGGCAAAAAGAAACTGGAATTTCTTGCTCGGCAAAGAGAAGAATTGAGAGACCAATCCATACGTTAATTGGTTGGTAAGACAGTTAGAAGCATCTACTAATTTGTAGGTTTTAGTTTACTATAGGTATCAATATCGCTTATATCGATAGCGTTTAGAATCTGCATCACCCTTGCTTTTTCCTCATCCGGCGCTCCCGAATAAATATTCGCAATTTCGGTTGCCTTTGCATTAAAAAACAGCTGAATATTAAAGTTGGCGGGCTTGTCGTTATAAACGTCCTGAACAAGGTTGAGGGCGTCATAAATTTCAGCCCGACCTTTAGCAAAATCCTGATACATTACGTCGAGCCCCAGCCGATGATACTCGTACCAAGCTTTCCGTAAAGGAGCGTAAAAAGTTTCATCGAGAGCATTGGTAACCATCCAGTATCGCGTCTGTTCACCGTCCTGCGGGTTCCATCCCTTTTCACCTGAAGGTTGTGCATTATTCACGATAGTTTGTGCATCGAGAAAATACTTAGTACCTCCTTCGAGTGAAAAGGAATCGTAATCATATCCGATAATCATATAGGCGTAAAAGGCAAGTAAGGAAGTTATATTATCGGAATATGTGTTTATATTAAAATATAGCGGTTGATTTAACTGGTATAACAGGTGAATATTATTATCCTGCCAGTTCATCATTGGGCTGTTATAAGATGTTTTATATACCGGACGGCGCGATTGTATCTGCATGGTGGCATTCCAGTCACCCATCGCGTTTTCTGCCGTAATATTAATATAGATTGTACATTCTATTTTTTCCTGATTTGTAAAGTTATCAGCTGTCCACTTGGTATTGTTCATGAATTGATATATGGCATCCTTCATATTCTTGAAAACAGCTTGTGCTGCTACGTCCTGTACCTGCGGTGAAACCACATCAACACTAATACAATTCAACTCCTGGGCATATAAAAAATTCATCCCGCCGTAAAGAAACAGCAATAAAAATATGACTGGTCGGGGAGCGTTCATCCGGTAAGGTGTTTATTTATACAATTTGTTCTTTAAAATCACCTCAATATAATTTACAATATCAATAGCCACTTCTACTTTAGATTTTAACTCAAATTTACGAATTTTATTGTACTTATCAACTATCGTTATTTTATTGGTATCGCCTCGTGGTCCTGAATTTTTATCGCGCATGGAATTTAAAATGATCGCATCGAGGTTCTTTATTTTCAATTTTCTTCTCGCGTTTTCTATCTCATTATTGGTTTCGAGGGCAAAACCAATTAGAAGTTGATTTTTCTTTTTATTTATACCTAACTGGGCAAGTATATCAGCTGTAGGAATTAACTTTAAAAGAACAGGCGCCGTTGATTTTTTGATTTTCCGTTGCTCTATATTTTCCGGCTTATAATCGGCGACCGCGGCTGACATTATGGTTATATCACTTGAAGGAAACGCCTTGATGCACGCTTTGTACATATCATCTGACGAATTAACCGGTACAGTTCTGATATTCCCCGATATCGCCTCTATCTGAACTGGTCCGTGCACCAACGTAACATCAGCGCCTCGCAGCGCCAATTCTTCTGCAATGGCAAAGCCCATTTTACCTGACGAATGGTTGCCAATGAATCGAACAGGGTCAACCGCTTCATAAGTAGGTCCGGCAGTTACCAGAACCTTCTTACCCGCGAATGGTAATCTTTCAGTTTTTTTTTTTTGAAGGAAACCGATAATCTCTTCCGGCTCCGACATACGCCCTACTCCATGCAAACCACTGGCAAGTTCTCCATTAGCCATAGGAATAACTACAATTCCGTTTTTCTTCAGAGTATTAAGATTATAACGGATAGAAAAATTACCACTCATCTCTCTATCCATAGCCGGAGCTATAAAGATAGAACACTTTGCGGATAAACAGATGGCAAGCAGCAGGTTATCGCAAATTCCAGTTGCCAATTTGCCTATGCTGTTCGCTGATGCAGGCGCTATAAGTATAAAATCTGCCCAGTTAGCCAGTTCCACGTGGTTTGCCCAATTGCCTGCGGCGTCACTAAAATCAGAGTTTACGGTATTATTTGACAGTACCGAGAAGGTGAGAGGTTTAATAAAATCCTGCGCCGCCGGAGTCATAACCACCTTTACTTCTGCCCCGGCTTTTACCAGAAGCCGAGTTAAAAATGCGGCTTTATATGCGGCTATGCTTCCGGTTACACCCAGAATTACCTTTTTTCCTTTGAGTAACAACTTTTTCGTTATTAATCACTGTTTGGTCACCTGTTCGTTGCTATCGCGGTAATATATTTTATTATCTATAAATTCCTGCGTAGCTATATTTGCCGCCTTAGGCAGGCGTTCATACATTCTGGAAATCTCTATCTGCTCGGCATTTTCATATACCTCCTCAAGGGTATCTGTTTTGGTCGAAAATTCTTCCAGTTTGGCATCGAGTTCTTCTTTAATTTCCGAACTTATCTGGTTCGCTCTTTTAGAAATGATGGCGATCGACTTATAAACATTGCCTGTGGCTTCTTCCAGTTTTCTTACATCCCTTGTAATTGTAGTTGCCGGAGCGTTGTTCTTTTTTACATCCATTGTGATTGATTTATTGGTTAAACATTAAGAAATATTATTCAGCCGGGTAATTTTGATTTCAATCGTTGCGCTGCGTTTTTTAAGTTTTGTGCGTCTTTCAGATATATGCTATTAGGGTAATTAATAACAAGTTTGGCATAGTCATCTATAACTTTCTGCAACCTGTTTCCTCTCTGTTTAATCACGCTGTTTATAGCATATTTATAATCAGCTTCAACAATAATATATGATCCTTCTTCACAATATTTGCTATCCGGATATTGTTTCAGATAATTTTTCATGGCTACCGTTGCCGCATTGTAGCTCTCAATTGTATAATACTGCTTAGCAATTTCGAAGTACTTTTTTTCCAGCTTAGCCCTTAGCATATCAATATATTTGTTCGCTTCCTTAACGCGTGGACTGTTCTGGTGGTCATCAATGAAGGACTGGAAGGCATCAATAGCTTTATGGGTATCGGACTGGTCTAAACTATATACGGGCGACATAAGGTACTCGCAAAATGCACGCATGAATTCGGTCTCCTCGGCATGTGGCGAACGCGGAAAGGACCTGTAGAACTGTGTAAAATAATATTCCGACATTACATAATCCTCCAGTTTAAAATTGGTATAGGCATAGTAATAGGTAATATCTTGCGCTTTATCTGTACCCTTATATAAAGATAGCAATTCCTCAAATAATGGCAGCGCCTTAAGATAGCTGCCTGCATTGTAATAGCTTATTGCGGCGTTGTACTTTGCCGTAGGGTCGCTGCTTTTCTTTATTTGCTGAAATTCACGATTACAGGAAACGCTGAAAATCAAGCTAATCAGCCCTAAATAAATATATATCTTCCTTAAATAACTGCTCATTTCATCTTTTTAAAGCATGCAAAGGTACGAAATAGTATTTAATATGACTTGTAAGCAATTTTGCAACCGCGTGCTGCCTTAGCTATAGCGGTGGCGCAAAGCAAAAATCACAAAATCGTTTACGGATATTATCATATATTTTAACATTTGGCTAAAAATGGCTAATTATGGCTTTTTTAACAACAACTCTATTTTCTGCTATTTCTCTTACTGCCCCCACCGGTGCGATTATCCGAAAACGGCGCCGCATCTTTAGCACCTTGTCTTTTGTTCTGTGCCGATGGTTGTTCCCTGTTATTACAGGTTCTGAAAAGCGTTGCAAATTCTGTCGTTTTCTGTCGGAAAATGCGTATTTTTTCATATTGCCGGTAGGGTGTTATTTTTCAGATATTTTAATGAAAAATATTGATTTCCAATCATTTTATAAAGATTTGAAAATTTGACGTTATTCCGACCAGAATTGAACCCGATATCTATCGGGTTGTAAAACGGCAAAAATTCAAAGCATAGGCATAACTGCCCGTACAGCCATTTTACGTTCACAAAATCATTTAGGGGCACTAAATTTCCTGTTCTCAAAATCATTTTATAGCAGTTAGCAGTTTATCTCATAGCTTATCGTTTATAGCTTATTGCTAAAGAACGCAAATATATACATTTATTATTACATAATACATATATTGATAAATAATTATTAACAATCTTTCATATCCCCCGTTCGTGGTTTGTCCCAAAGGGATTCATTTGAATACAGTCCCAGACAAGCGCCGGTTTAGAGATTACAAAAGGAAGGCACAGCAGAAACGCTACCTTCTGAATAAGTCAACCACTTTCTGCAGGATTTGCGCATAAGAAATATAAGTGGGCGGATAGAACTCAACCTTTCTCAAATTTGAGAAAAGCTTACCTTTTATAATCCCTTGTCAATGCTTGGTATAACCTTAAGCAGATAGAGGTTTTTTTACTCAGTTCGAATCTTCGTACACTTTTATTACACTTCTCCGTGGAATGGGAGGTCCACTAAATTGAATTACAGCCAATCCCTTGCCCGAACTCACATAATTCCCGTTAATAAATAATGAGATGACTTATATTAATTTTCCTTTTACCACTCACCTTAGCGTTCTGCCATAATTTTACCTATATAGTTAGAGGATGGCGTAGTGACATTTACAAAATAAACGCCAGAGGTAAAATGCGATAGATCAATGTTAAATTGCGATTGCCCCGAAAAGGATGTGGAATATACTTGTTCACCTAATACATTTGTAACGATAACCGCGATTGGCGTTGAAACCGAAATAAGAGTGGACGGTAAGGCGATGGTGACAATTCCTTTGGTTGGATTGGGGTAAATCTGCATGCCATTGTATTCTGAATTGCAAACTATTGACTCAAAGGTTTGTGAGTTACCGTCATAATCAGTTTGAGTGAGCCGGTAATAGTTCTCGCCGCTTACAGGTTGTTCATCGGTATAAGAGTAATATTTGGCAACGGACGAATTACCCGCGCCTTTAACTGTGCCGATAGTTGTAAAGTTAATGCCATTTATAGAACGTTCTATGCTGAAGTAATTATTATTTGTTTCGGTTGCGGTGCTCCATTGTAGTTCAATACCATTGGTTTGCGGCTGGCAGTTAAAGTACTGAAGCTGCACGGGCAATACTATGCTGCATAATGCGGGATGCGTGCAACCCGGAGGAGTAAGCGGACAGGAACAAACAAAGCCATTGCCACAGGCATACAGATTGGTGTAGTTGTTCCCTAAAATAAGTCCGTAAATAGTGCTACTGACCGTATAAGTATTGACTAAGACAAGAGAAGAATTATACTCTTCTATCGCCGAATTTTCGCCGACATACAAATTATCACAGGCATCAACCGCTAGCCCGCCCCATTGTTGCACAGTTCCGGTAACGGCTACCGTTGAATTTACGGCTCCCGTGCCTTTAACACATCTTTTGAGCGTAGCACCGTTATAAATATATAACCAGTTATAACTCGCCGCCATACCGTTAAACCCGTTCGATGTTCCGCCACTGATGTAAAATGCGACATTTGACTCCGCGAAAGCAAATCCGGTAGGAGCGTAATATACCGGTGGGGTAAGTGTTGCCACCGGTAACTGAATGATTTCATTGTTGTAGTTGGTAGGGTCTAAAACGGATTGAGTGGTTGCCATGTAAACATCTTGACCGTTTGGATCATAGCATGTAAGCGCAATATCGTGCCCTCTCGCGGTAGATGGCTGGTTAAGCACATTTTTCTGGGTAATAACATCGTTGGTATCTATCCATCCGCCTGCGTTGGTCTGGGGAGTATACCATCCTCCTCCGCCTACAATGATTTTGGAGACGCATGGATTCCATACGATCTTCCATCCCTCCTGCATATTGGCTGAAGTGCGATTGGCTGCAATTTGGGCACCCGATGTGTTCACCTCAACAGCTTCCATGCCCGCCGAGTTGAACCCTTCTGTGCAAATGCACTTACCGCTAGTCCTAATGCAAGCAAAATCCCCAAAATAACCTGTGCTTATGGGGGTGGCGTTATAGGTCCAGAGCAATACGCCGGCACTGGTGTATTTTTCCAACTGCCAGGTGCTTGAACTTCCGTATATATATACATTGCCGGCATTGTCGAAGTCAATATCATAAGCTTTGGTTGTTGCCATTCCCGGTATCACTGACCATGTTCAGGGGTCGAGAACAAGGGTTTTGGTTTTGTCATAGAACGGTACGTTAAACGATTCTTCGGTATCGTTAAGATTATAGAAGGAACTCACATTTCCACCTGACTGATAGTAACTGTTTGGGGCGTGATCTATTATTTCACCCAATGCGCTCTGAATTTCAATATTTCCACTTGAATCCTTTACCATTCCTGTTGAGCCGGAGTAATCAAGTTTAACTTGTGATAGGTTGGCTCCGGGGTGAACAATCAGGGCGTATTCAAAGCCGGTGGTATCAGTCGGAAATGTGAATTGTGCATCTATACCGGGGTACAAATTGTGGTAAGTTATCTGCCTGTAAATGCGCACCTGTATTGAAGATGTTGCTCCAGTGGGGTAGGTGTAGTAGCTTTGTTTAGGTAGCTGTCCATCTACAGTTAATAAGGCATTACAATTTATCCAGTGTGCGTTGAGATAATGATAAACGGGAGTGTTCGCTTTATTTAGGGCTTGGGCAGAATCTTCTACGGCATCTTCATCTATTTTAGGGAAATCGATCGTTTTAAAAATTATCCCGTTGGTAGTAAAATAGACAAATAAGTTATCTCCTATTTGCGCCATAAACTTTATATCAGCGTGTTCATTGATTAGGGTGTCGAATTGCCCGAGATTCTCTACAAAAACCTTATGGTCGAAGGGCTTTAGCGTCCACCCTCCCTGCCCCCATGGCTGTTGTGCGAATACCGCCCTTGCTGTAAGGACAACGATTACTGCAAAAACAAATAGTTTATTCTTCATTGCGGTAAGATATTGATGGAAGATTATAGATTATAATCCAAAAGATAAAACGCTATAAGTTATTTAATATCAGATGGCTTAGTCAAAATGAATCAAATATTAACGCAGGTCTATCTTGTACGTATACAAAGATATAAAAAAATCAGCATGCTGGAAATATTCGGTTATCATTATTAGCAGTATTTAAATATAACAATTTGATATTCAATTTATTATTATGTTAATAATTTTCTTAAATTAGGAAGATGAAAGGGTTTAAAATCGGACAGTTTTTGGCCATAAATCATATCTAGCAATACGCAAGCCGCTAAAAATTAAATATGCTGTTTGTCAACATTTTCGGATATATGAAATTAATTTTAGCATTCGAAACGCGACCTTCAAGTAAAATTGAGCCACGCCCCGTTTGGCGTAGTTTGTAACTACGTCAAATTATTTTTATAGTGAAAAATTCCTGAATCGGCTTTAATTTGCCCTACCACTTGCAAAGGGCTCGTAGGATTAGTTGTTCCGATTCCTACTTTCACATCGGCAGTGTCAGGGTTTACATTTACTCCCTATAGATTAATGATACAAAAACACTTCGAAAATTAAAAATTATTACGATGACTTTACACTATACACTTTAATTTGCCATCAGGTTTGACGGAATGAGTTTACAAGCGCGTTTTCTGGGCGTACTGCAACCTCACCCTGCCCTCTCCTTGAGTAAGGAGAGGGTGAGAGGTAAAAAAGATTAACTTTGGCTTATTGTAGATGTTGTCATTTTATCTTATGCTTAATTTTAATGCTAAAATACTGCTGTAATTGGGGTTAGGCAGCGCAAATGAATAAAGCTAATAAAAATAGATGAAAGGATTTAATTGTACATTAAAGAGATATACCGGCACTGATTACAAATCAGCGCCTATGGGGGAAAAGTAGCCGGGAAAATATGCCGAGCAACTTAATATCAGAAAAGCAAAAAAAATGCCGTGTAATAATTTAAGAATTTTGTTTTCATAATATAAGCTTTTTTGTGTTGTTCAAAATGCAAATGAAATTCTGTTATAATCATCGCAATATGGTATACTAACTAGGACTATCCCGATTATTGACATTGTCTTCATGGTAATGAGTATAAAACACTACGCCTTCTGCCAATCAATTAGATTAGAATATATCTCCTTTATTTTAATATTGTCCCATCCAGTGCTGTATTGAGTTATCGATAAGTTATCTTGCTTGAGTATTAATTTAAATTTCGGAAATAAACTTGTGACTTGAACTCTTTCAAGTACAATACTAACGTTACTCTTGTTAAATATTAAATTCTTTTCTTCATTAAATGAAAGGTATTTAATAGAAATAGTATTATCATCACAAATTAATTCGTATATATATATTTTATTCCATTTTATGCTAATATAAAATATGAATAAATACATTGCAAATACGGGTACATATGGAAGTCCGTCAAGAAGTGAATTAATTTCATTATGATTAATACCCACGTATATACATATAAATATGAGCAGTAATATATTACTGAATAGAGTTGCTGAAAACCGTTTCAACATTGATTTTTTAACTAATTGTAATTTATAGTTCATTTTTTATAATAATGTATAGTTCACACGGATAATTTGATCTCCCAAATGTTGATACTCATTCCTTCAATCCACCTCACCCTGCCCTCGCCCTGTGCACGCGGAAGGTTCGCAATGGAATTGGATTTACCGCATTTGCAACATCAGCTTTCTATGGGAGTGAGGTAGGGATAGAAAAGAGGGAACGTCAGCTACCCCCTATTATTAGTGCCATAATCAGACAAAGTTAAACTGTTTTGCTTTAGAATTCACAACCGGCGAGTAACATTGATCACCATCTCCTTCTTCCATGTTGCAAAATCGCCCTCAATTATATGTCTGCGCGCTTCGCCCATAAGCCAGATATAGAATGCGAGATTATGCAGAGTGCAGATTTGCGCTCCCAGTATTTCCTTACAATGTAACAGATGCCGCACATAAGCTTTTGAGTAATATGAATCAACGAAAGTAGCGCCATCCGGGTCGAGTTCTGAAAAGTCGTCTTTCCATTTGCTGTTAATCAGGTTGATAATGCCGTTGCGGGTAAATATCCAGCCATTGCGGGCATTGCGCGTGGGCATTACGCAATCGAACATGTCTATGCCGAGCGAAATGGATTCCAGCAGGTTTTCCGGTTTGCCAACTCCCATCAGATAGCGCGGCTTTTCTTCGGGCAGATGCCTGCATACTTTTTCTGTCATGGCGTACATCTCATCGGCGGGTTCGCCAACCGACAAGCCGCCAATAGCATTGCCGTCGAGATTAATGCCGGCTACCGTTTTAGCCGATTCCTCACGCAGGTCTGAATAAGTTCCTCCTTGCACTATGCCGAAATGCAATACCTTCCTACCCTTTTCTGAAACTGTTTCTTCGGAGGATTGCGGTGCGTAAAAATAATCGGCGCTTCTTCTCAACCAGCGATGTGTCAGTTTAACCGATTTTTTTACATAACTGTATTCGGCAGGATACGGTGCGCACTCATCAAGAGGCATCATAATATCGGAACCTATCGTTCTTTGAATGTCTATAACAGTTTCGGGCGTGAAGAAATGCTTTCTGCCATCTAAGTAAGATGTAAACTCTACCCCATCGTCCTTTATTTTTCTGGAAGGCGACAGGGAATATACCTGATACCCCCCGCTGTCGGTCAGTATGGGCAGGTTGGTATTCATAAATTTATGGAGTCCGCCGGCTTTTCGCAGAATATCCATACCGGGACGGATATAGAGATGATAGGCGTTGGAAAGAATAATGGTCGCTTTTACTTCTTCGAGCAGGTCTTGCTGGCTTACTGCTTTAACTGTTGCCATTGTGCCGACAGGCATAAATACGGGGGTTTCAACAATACCTCGGGCAGTATGCAGAACGCCTGCTCTCGCTGCAGATCGGGTATCTTTGCAGGTAACGGTAAATACCGGATTCGACATAAATTAGGTTCCGCTGATTGTTAATTATTCTGTTGAAATGATGTCAAAAATAAGACGAATTCAAGAGTAATTAAGGGATAATTTTGACGAACGCTAAAATTTATTCCTGCTGATGATGATTACCGCCATATTTATATTGTTCTGTGTAGGTTTTACGATACACCTGCTATTTTATTTGTTTATTTATTCCCGGTTTGCCTTCAAACCCGAAAAATCGCATTCCGACGACAGGAACTATCCGCCTGTCTCGGTAGTGATATGCGCAAAAAATGAAGAACCGTTCCTGAAGAAAAATCTTCTGCATATTTTACAGCAGGACTATCCCCAGTACGAGGTAATTGTGGTAAACGATTGCTCCGCAGACGGCACACAATACGTTCTTGACGACTACAAAAAGGAATATCCGCTGCTGCGCCCTTTACAGATACAGGAAGATAAGGTATATAAGCATGGCAAAAAACTGCCATTGACGGTTGGAATACGAAGCGCTCGATACGAATATCTTGTTTTTACCGATGCCGATTGCCGCCCCGCAAGTAATAAATGGCTTAAATCTCTGATGAATGCATTCGATGATTCAACTGAAATAGTATTGGGGTATGGGGCGTACGACAAGAAGAAAGGCATTATAAACTACCTAATAAGAATGGATACATTCCAAATAGGGTTGCAGTATCTTTCACTTGGCTTGGCGGGAATGCCCTATATGGGCGTCGGACGAAATCTTGCCTACAGGAAGTCCCTCTTCCTTAAACAAAAGGGCTTTGCTCCATACTCTCACATTCCGTCAGGTGATGATGATTTGTTCGTAAATAAGGCAGCCACACGCTTCAATACGCGAATTGCATTAGGCCCCGAGAGCATAACCATTTCGGAACCAAAGGAGAATATGAAAGAATGGATGAGACAGAAAAGAAGACATGTTTCCACGGCGCGCTACTACAAATTTTCCTCTCTACTAATACTCGGCATTAAAACTTTTGGTCAATATTTATATATGCTTGCCTTTGTAGCGCTTTTATTTACTTATTTCTGGAAATTAGCGCTTATTATGGCGGCGGTTCGTCTTCTTCTTCAACTTTTAATTTTTAATAAGGCGATGGAAATGTTAGGCGAAACAGATTTATTGGTATATTCGCCTATAATAGAGTGGTTACTCTTGTTCGGTCTTTATCCCGGAATTGCAGTTTCGAATATGCTGTTTAAACGCGTTACATGGAAAACTTAGAACACCTTTCTGCAAAAGCGCTTCATGACTATGAATTAGTGAAAAGTGCGATGAAAAACGACCAGAGGGCTTATGCCGAACTGATGAAGCGTTATTACGATTCCATTTACTACATGATGCTTAAAATGGTAAGAAATAAGGACGACGCGGACGATCTGGCGATGGAGGCATTCGGAAAAGCATTTAAAGGCATTACCAATTACACCCCTGATTTTGCCTTCAGCACATGGCTGTTCCGAATTGCCACCAATAACTGCATTGATTATATGAGACGGCAAAAGATTAAGCCGCTTTCAATGGATAAGACGTTTGAAAATGACGAGGGCGATGAAATGAGTTTTGAAATAAAATCGATTTATTTAACCCCCGAGGAAAAATTCATAAAGAAGCAGAAGATAAAAATAATGCACGAACTCGTAGGCAGCCTGAAGCCCCGTTACAGAACGCTGGTAGAACTGCGCTATTTTAAAGAGTGGTCGTATGAGGAGATATCGGAGCATCTTAAAATGCCGATAGGAACGGTTAAAGGGCAACTTTTCAGAGCCAAGGATATTCTTCTTCACCTGTTGAAGAATTCTAAGGATAATATATAATGTTAGACGCATTTTATAGGGAATGGAATCAAAAAATAAATTTGATATCACGTAAGGACATAGACCATCTTTATCTGCATCACATTCTCCACTCTTTAAGTATTGCAAAACTTAGGTGTTCTAAAATAAAATCAATGATTTTGGGTTTTATGTGATGAATAATATTATCCTTTATTATTTTTTGAATGAAAACCCGTATATTTATATTTTTATGGCAATTACCGTTTCTTGTGTTTGCGCAGCCCCGAGTCCAAAACAAGGGTACAAGTTCTGCATCTCATAACTGGACGGTGCGGGATGTCTTTTCGCAACCTGTATTTATTGAGAATAATGAAGGACAGTTTGACGGACAGGCAGGAGTCGGAAACGGAAAAGTTCTCTATGCCGCAAGAAGGGCAGGCGTGTCTATCTATTTTACTTCAAGCGGTATAATATATCGGTATGACAGTTTAATTCATCTGACTCCTGAACAAAGGGAGCAGGAAGAACATGAAACGAAGGAACAAAATAAGGATGACGCACCATCTCAACCGCTAACATATTTCTTTTCGGCGTTGTGGAAGAACTCTAATCCCAATGTGCAAGTGATTGTTGAAGATACGGTTTCCTTTTATTATACTTATCCAAAGGGAGCGCATACAACAATAGCGCATGCCTTTAAAAAGCTACTTTACAAAAATCTTTATCCCGGCATTGATATAGAATACTATTTTCCGGAAAATAAACCCGGGCTTGAATATTCAATTATTGTTAATCCCGGCGCTGATTTATCGCTGGTAAAACTGCTTTGCCCTGATGCCGACAGTAAAAATATTGATGAGAATGGAAATATGATACTACACAGTAAAATAGGGGAATTTATAAACTATGCGCCATGTAAAACATTTTACAGAGAAAATCAAGCAGAAATAAAAAGTAGTTATGAAATAAAGAATAAAGAAATAAGTTTTAAAGTGCCTCAATATAACCATGCCGAAACCCTCATTATTGACCCGTGGATTGTAAACCCCGCCTTTGCCGGAAAAGATGCCGCCTATGATTTAGCTTATGATGATAACGGTAACGTTTATATAATGGGTGGATGGTCGCTCAATGGTTACTTCCTTGCAAAAATAAATAGCACCGGTATAATACAATGGGTAAACTGTGTTCCGACTCGAGGTTATGGACATTTTACAGTGGATAAGCACACAGGTATGATTTACGTTGGCGATGCAGGTTTCTATGGGTTGAGCGGGCCTTTTGTTCGTAAACTGAACACCTTTGGCATTCAAATCGATTCTGCTAGTATAGGTATGAAAATGCCTGAAATATGGAGGATGGAATATAATCAGTGCACGAATAACATAGTTATTGCCGGAGGCAATCCCTTTACTCCATCTTTGAGCCAAGCGTCTGTTATTGATGACAATTTGAACGTTATTTCATCGGTTAATGTGCTTGCTGTTCATTACGGTTTTCACGACTTAACGTTGCTGGATATTGACAATACCGGTAGTTACTGTTATATGGGATCTGCTTGTTTAAATAGGGATAATTATCCAACTGATAATACACAGGATACAATTAATAGGTTACTCAAATGTCCTTTACCAACTTTGTTCCCAAATTCCTATTTTGTGCCAGATGGATACAGATTTCAGGAAGGTGGTTCTAATTGGTATGTAGCCGGCGGTACAGTAGGCAATAAAGGTATAGCGGACAGCCCTAACTGGGTTTATCTCTATGACGGATACACACTAAAGCGCTTCAATAAGTTAACGGGTTCTGTTATTTCAATAAAAAATATCAATGCTCCCCGATATTTCCTTAATAATGACAGTGATAGAACCGTTGAATGCTGGTGGGCAGGGATAGATGTAGATAATTGCGATGATTTATACCTTGCCGATAAGAATAAAATAGACATTATAGATTCTGGGTTTAATCAGGTAGGAAGCATTCCAATGGACAGTATCCAAGACACCGTTTATGATCTTCATCTGGCGCCAGGTAATCGTCTCTATGCCTGCGGCTACAATTTTGTTTCTTCATTTAATATCGCTGCCTCTTCACCTTTAACAGTATCGATATCAAAAACGCCCGCCTGTTCGGGCTGTACGGGAACGGCAACAGCAATGGTGTCCGGTTGCGGAAACAAAAATTCAACTTATTCTTATTCATGGAGCGATGGGCAAACTACACAATCTGCTACCGGTTTATGTCCCGGCAGTTACACTGTAAATGTGCTATCGCACTGCGAAGTAATACTTAGCGATACGATAACAGTAGATTCTTCATCAAAGCCCGGGCTGAATGTAACGCTCAAAGAAATGAATGAAAAATGCTATGGTCAAACAAGCGGGAGCGCAAAAGTGTTAGTTACAGGCGGTTCAGGCGACTATTCCTATCTGTGGAGCCCTTCGGGTAACACCACCGATTCACTTACCGGGTTACCCATTGGAACATATAATGTTAGCATTTACGACACCAACGGCTGTGCCGATATGGCGCAAGTTACTATTACGGAACCCACACCTCTGTTTACCACCTTATCGCCAATAGAGGATAGCTGTTTTGGAGAAACCATTGGCTCTGTTTCTATTGCTATTTCCGGTGGCGTTAGCCCATATAGCATTCTATGGAATCCGGGCAATATTTCCGGAGTAAAAGATTCCAACCTTGCAGCGGGTACTTATACGGCAACCGTAACCGACTCTAACGGCTGTATTCTACAGGATACTGTTGCCATTACACAACCACCATTATTGACTTTAAAGGATTCTATCCGTAATCTGGAATGCTTTGATTTAAACAGTGGCTTTGCACATGTTTTTGTTAGCGGTGGAACACCGGCTTATGAGTATATCTGGCAACCGCCGCTAGCCGGGCAGTCATCCGGATTTGCCAATAATCTTTTTGCTGGAACATATACCTGTATTGTAGTAGATTACCATAATTGTAAAGATTCATTAACAATGACGCTTACACAACCACCGCAACTGTCTGTCAATATCTCATCCCCGGCAGAAGTACCTAATGGACAGCAGGCGACGCTGAACGCAGCTGCAACAGGCGGCGTATCCCCTTACAATTATTTATGGAGTAATTCGGTAACAGGGCAAAGTATTGAGGTTATGCCAAATGGTAATACCGTCTTTTTTGTTACTGTAACCGATAGCTTCGGCTGCAAAGCGGAGGACACTATCAATCTTCAGATTGAGCCATGCCCCGATATATTCATTCCTACCGCCTTCTCGCCCAACGGTGACGGACAAAATGACGTGCTTTATATGCGGGGCGGCTGCATCAGTTCTATGACTTTTGTGATATTTGACCGCTGGGGAAATAAGGTCTTTGAAAGCAATAACCAGAATGAAGGATGGGATGGCGCTTACAATGGGAAGCCGATGCAAACGGGAACTTATAGCTATTATATAAATGGGACTTATACCGATGGAAAAACATTTGAGAAGAAAGGGAATATAACACTAGTAAGGTAATTTTAATTTTGTAATTATGCTTAAAATTGCGTAGTCATTTCCAAAATATCTCTTTCACCGTAACAATATATGGAAGAACAAGTTGAAACAGATGGAATCTCGTTACTAAAGAAATATTTCTTATTGTCCGATGTTCAAACGGAAAAATTTACGGCATTGGGCGCACTTTATAGGGAATGGAATCAAAAAATAAATTTGATATCACGTAAGGACATAGACCATCTTTATCTGCATCACATTCTCCACTCTTTAAGTATTGCAAAACTTACCGCTTTCCCCCCCGGCACGCGTTTTATTGATGCGGGCACAGGAGGAGGTTTTCCCGGAATACCTCTCGCAATTATGTTTCCCGGGTGTACCTTTCTGCTGGCGGATTCGATAGGGAAAAAGATAAATACAGTAAATCAAATTATTAAATCGCTGAACTTAACGAATGCAGAGGCAATCCAGTCGAGAGTGGAAGCGTTAAACGAAACAGCCGACTTTGTTACCGGCAGGGCAGTAAGTAATATTATAGATTTTTATACCCACACAAAGAAACTTATCAGGCGGGGGGAAATAAATACCTTTGCTAACGGTTTAATTTATCTTACAGGAGGGGACGTACGCCGCGATTTAGCGTCATTTGGATCGAGGGCGGTAGTGTCAAACATAAGCGAGTGGTTTGAGGAGAGTTATTTTATCGAGAAAAAAGCGGTTCATATCAAAGTATAAATTTTATGTATAATGGTTATAGGAATTCGACGAGTAGTGATTTTAGTTAATCTATACAGGTGACCAATTGAACCAGATTATCGCCATAATACAGAGGGAATTCCGGCATGAGATAAGGAGCAGAAAATCGTGGCTCGCCATTCTGCTTTATATAGCAAGTATAGTTTATATCTGCTATCTTGGTTTCCATCACGATCTGGATGCCGAAACTTGGAATACGCTTTTTTGGATTTTGGTAGTATTTATAGCCATGTTTGCATCATCGGGCAGTTTTTCGGGACGAGAAGCCGAAATGCTTTACATCTATACTCTTGTATCGCCGCAAAAGTTCATTATCGCACGGTTAATTTACAACGGTCTTTTTATGCTATTTGTTAGTTTAATGGCTTTCGGAGGATATATATTTTTTGTCGGCTGTCCGCTTTCAAATCTGCCCATCTTTCTTCTAACCATGCTTTTCACTATATGGGGAATAGCTTCTCTGCTCACTCTGTCTTTTTCCATAGCCGCTAAAGGCGCAGGAGGATTCGCTCTTATGTCAATAATATCGTTCCCCTTGCTCATACCCTTGCTTATCAGCGCACAGCATTTGGCTGCATTATGCCTGAACATCGGTTACACGGGCGGTTACGCAGGCAATATGGTTGCACTCATATCGCTTGATGTAATAGTTGCCGCCTTGAGTTATCTGTTATTTCCATACCTTTGGCGGGATTAATTTCGATTTTATGCGGGCTGTCTGGTGGAAAGCGATATGCGTGATTTTATTGGTTTATACCGCTGTTGCGGGATTTCTTATGCCCGTTCCCGCCCTGCCGATTTTACACGAAACCATACGCAACCTTTACTTTCATGTTTGCATGTGGTTTGCCATGATGTTCATACTTACGGTTTCACTTGTATATAGCATTAAAAACCTCCGTAACCCGAATCCGGATTACGACATCATTGCTTCGCAGTGCGTAACCACCGGAATGGCATTCGGCATACTCGGACTAATTACCGGGTCGCTTTGGGCAAGATATACTTGGGGAGCGTGGTGGATAAACGACCCGAAACTGAACGGAGCTGTTATCACTTTGCTAAGCTATTTCGCTTACATAGTTTTACGCAATTCAATGGATGATGAGCAGAAAAAGAGCCGTGTTTCGGCAGTTTATAACATCTTTGCGTATGTTATGTTGGTAGTATTTGTAATGATATATCCGCGACTTAGCGAGGTAGATTCATTGCATCCGGGTAATGGCGGAAATCCGGGTTTTAATGTTTACGACCTTGACAGCCACATGAGGATGGTTTTCTACCCTGCTGTAATTGGATGGGTATTATTATCTGCCTGGATTGCCACATTAAGTATCCGCCTTGAAAGAATAAAACAATTAAAAAATCAATAAGAATATGACTAATATCAGGAAGTTTTTGACATTAATTCTGTTATTTGGCATTGAACAACTATATGCACAGAATAGCAATGCCGGAAACGTGGAAATGGCAGATGATTTCAGGAACTCTGGCAAAATATATGTGGTAATTGCAGTAGTACTTATAATTCTATCAGGATTGTTAATATATGTGGCTACAATAGACCGGAAGATTAGCAGAATGGAAAAGGACATTGAAGCAAAGAAATAAATGCGTCGAATTTGAAACATCAGAGAAATGAAAAAGACACATATAATACTTATCATAATTATTGCAATTGCGCTTGGAGCGATTATCACCTCACTCTCCAATAACAGCACCTATGCCTCTTTTGCTGATGCGGCTAACCACCCCAACCGAACCTTTCATGTGGTAGGTAAACTGGATATGAGTAAACCCTTTATTTATGACCCTCAAACCAATCCTAATCTTTTCTCATTTTACATGAAGGACAGGGAAGGAACTGAATGCAAAGTTACTTTAGACAAACCCAAACCCGACGATTTCGAACATTCCGACCAGATAGTAGTTATCGGAAGTTCACAAAGCAATACCGACTTTGAAGCGAAAGATGTATTGATGAAATGCCCGTCGAAATATAACGATGGAAAACCAATGGAGAAACAGGGAGCGATGTAATTCACGGTCATTCATAATATTTTTCCGATATCTCGCACTCCTGTCAAATGTATATAGAATTTCAAAATATTAATTAACCCACACCAAACTGCCATAGGTAACCATGAGAATTTCAGGACGGGGTGAACGACCTGTTTTTATGAAATTATAGAAATTTAAGTTTTTTTATTGTTATTTAAAAAAATAGTAGTAATATTGCAATGCGTTTCCATACGCGGTTCGCATCTAACAATCCCCATTACGGTTTTATTACAGTTCTTGATTATTCTTTTATCAAAAAATAACCTCCTTCATATTATAAGTTCTCCGGTCGTCATGCAGGATTAATAATCCATATTTACTTTCCGGCGTTTTAATTTTATTACCAAAATGTACGATATTATTGAATTGAATGATAAGACCTTGCAACAACTGAAAGATATTTGCAAGGCGCTAAAAATTCCAAAGACCGAGCAACTTAAGAAGCAAGATATCATTTTTAAAATCCTTGATTTTCAGGCAACTAACTCAAATTCTTCCAATTCCAATACAGAAAAGAGCATAAACGTAAGTAAAACAGAAAGCATGAACGAACCTTTATTCACCGCCGATGAAACCAACGAGACAAACGGCTCCTCTCCTACCCCTGCTATTACCAACTCCGCTATCGTGAACGGGATAAATGAAGCAAAGCCGGAAACTGTATCTGAAATGACCGGTGCTGTTAACTCTCCGGAAACCGTTTCTTCAAAAGGCATAACTGAAACGCGTGAAAATGATAAACTTTTCGAGCAGACATCACCGAAACCAAAAGAACCCCAATACAACTTCGATAACATTGTTCAGGCAGAGGGAGTGCTTGAAATAATGCCTGACGGTTATGGTTTTTTACGTTCCGCTGACTATAATTATCTCAACTCTCCCGATGATATTTATGTTTCCCAATCGCAGATTAAGCTGTTCGCCCTTAAAACAGGCGATACCATACTCGGTTGCATTCGTCCGCCTAAGGAAGGAGAAAAGTTTTTCCCACTCACTAAAATAGACCTTATTAACGGTAAAGAACCTGACGCTGTGCGCGACAGGGTTCAGTTTGAATTCCTTACTCCACTCTTTCCTTATGAAAAGTTTAAATTAGCAGAGCATCCTAATGCCACACTATCAAGCCGTGTCGTTGATATGTTCACACCAATAGGGAAAGGACAAAGAGGGCTGATAGTTGCACAACCCAAAACGGGAAAAACAGTATTACTTAAGGAAATTGCAAATGCCATTGCTCATAACCACCCGGATGCCTACCTTCTCATATTACTTATAGATGAACGTCCCGAGGAGGTTACCGATATGGCGCGCAGCGTTAAAGCCGAAGTAGTTTCGTCAACTTTCGATGAACCGGCTGAACGCCATGTTAAAATAGCCAATATAGTTCTCGAGAAAGCAAAGAGGATGGTGGAATGCGGGCATGATGTAATCATACTTCTTGACTCCATTACCCGCCTTGCACGCGCTTATAATACCGTTTCGCCTGCATCCGGTAAGGTGTTATCGGGCGGAGTTGAAGCCAATGCCCTGCAAAAACCCAAGCGTTTTTTCGGAGCCGCCCGCAAAATTGAAAACGGCGGTTCATTAACCATCCTCGCCACAGCGCTTATTGATACTGGCTCTAAAATGGATAGATCGGAA
>JAKAOA010000159.1 GCA_021823405.1 Bacteroidota bacterium
CCGATCTGCAGGGATTGTATTTCATGCCTGAAATAGTGGCGGGGTATTTCAATTATTATTCGTTGAATTATTTTCCAAACATCAATTATCCTAATCCCTACTACTATCAAGCGCCAACTACTGTCAGGAACGGGGTTACCCACTATGCATTATTGCTTAATTTAGGCAAACAATGGGTTTTGGCGAATGTTGTTATTTTAAATATTTATGCAGGGATAGGATATGGCGGTTTTAAATTATCGGGTCCTTACCAGCAATATCTTGAGCCCGACTTGTCAAATTTTTACGATTACCTGTCAACCGGCTCTATAGCTGTAGCAGCAGGCGTTGATATCGGGGTGCTTCTTAAATGAGGGCTTACAAATAGCCAAGCGCCGGATACCCTACCCAATGACGCAGTGTGGCGGGCGCAGTAGTTCCCATTCCATCAAGATCGTTTACCTGAATCGGCTCGTGCGTTAAACTTGTTGAGTAATCGAGCAATACGCCTTCGGGAACCGGAATTTTCATTTTTTGAGCCAATGCGCGCATGGTAAGCAAACCCACAGGTACCGAGTACCTGCCGCACCATGTCCATTTGTGAAGCTGATAATTTGCACTATCTACAGTTTGGGCATAAAAAGAACGCAGATGTTCTTCGTCTATCTTGCCAGCAAGGCAGTCGTCAATCAATCCTAACTCAAACCCTATCGCCTCCATATAACCCTCGCGGTCAACGCCGAATCGCTTGCAAATTCTGTTGATGCTCCATCCCTCATCGCCATAATGCACTCCATCGGTTGTAATGAGCAGAGAGAAATCTTTGCCCCAGTTCAGTTTCTGTTCGATAGCTATCTCTGAAAGTGCATCAGAGAGTTCGTCCGCCACCAGTTTCATCCTGTCGAAAGCCATAGGGGGTACGAGTATGGGTACTATTTCTACTCCGGGGTTATAGTATTGCAGAAGGGGCAGCATGGCTTCAACCGAATGCTCAACCTGTTGCATGGGGCGGTGGACTTCCCATAATGTTTCAGGCAATTTATCGAGTAGTGTCTTGCGCAATCCTGAAACCTTAATCGGATTCTTTATACCATGCCATAAGGTAAAATCATCGAAAATCAAGTCATCGGACAGATTGAAAGATGCTGCTTTGTGGGCTACGGCGAGAATGAACACTACCTTACTCTTTACACTTTGAAGCACAAGCGGGTAGAGGTAACCCACGTAGGAATAGTCATCGTGCGGGCAAATGGCGACTTTCCAAAAGGTGCCAGCGTTAATGTGGTGTGTGTTCAGCTTGGCATCGAGAAGATCGCTTTGCTGTTCCTCTATCTTTTTAAGGAAACCCTCTACTTGTTTCAAGGTGTGAGGAAAGCCGATTTTATCAATAAGAGGACGTATTTCCGGCGCACCGGTTTTATTATTTGCCATCGGATAAATTTATTTCTTCGCCGTTTTTATTTAATATTTTGAATTCGAGAAACTGCAATGAATCGAGCGGAACAATTTTTATTTTCTTTTTATACCTGTACTTCCATTTCATCTTTAATGACGGGAATCCCTGGTTGAGATAGGCGTAAATAAACGGATGCAGCAGTAATGTTATGCCTTTTTCATTTTGTTCATTCAGGATATACCTTACCGTGTTCTCTATTTTATCTATCAGAAGCAACGGCGACTCTACCTCGCCCGTACCGCCGCAGGTAGGGCATCTTTCCATAGTATTTATTACCGTTTGAGGGCGCACCCTTTCACGGGTTATCTGCACCAGTCCGAATTTACTTGGAGGAAGGATGTGATGTTTTGCACGATCTGTTTTCATCAACTCCAATAGTTTCGAATAGAGTTTCTTTCGGTTTTCCTGATTGTACATATCGATAAAATCAACAACGATTATACCGCCCAGGTCGCGTAATCGCAGTTGTCTTGCCACTTCCTGCGCTGCATCAAGGTTCACTTCCAGCGCATTGGTTTCCTGGTCGTTCTTCGATTTTATCTTTGTTCCGCTGTTCACATCTATCACATGCAACGCCTCTGTATGTTCAATTATCAGGTAGGCGCCGCTCGACATATTTACGGTTTTACCGAACGACGCTTTTATCTGCTTCTCTACTCCGAAATTGTCGAAGATGGGTGTGGGTCCCTTGTATAGTTTTACAATTTCCTCCTTTTCCGGAGCAATGGTGTGCATATAATCTTTAATTTCCGTAAACAGTTCGACGTCATTCACCCAGATATTGCTGAAAGAAGTATTTACAAGGTCGCGTATAACTATAGAGGTGCGCCCCAGTTCGCCTAACACCTTTTGAGGCGCGGCGGCTGTTTTCAGGTTGTTAAAGCATTCCTCCCACTTTTTCACAAGGGCGTTCAGGTCGGCTTCTACCTCCGCCACACTTTTTTCTTCAGCCACTGTGCGCACAATTACGCCAAACCCTTTGGGTTTAATGCTTTCAAGCAGTTTTTTAAGCCGTTCTCTTTCCTCCGAAGTTTTTATTTTTTGCGATACAGCAATTTTATCGGAAAAGGGGATGAGTACGAGGAACCGGCCGGCAAGTGTAATTTGTGAAGTAATACGCGGTCCTTTCGATGATATAGGTTCTTTGGCTATCTGTACAAGCACGTTCTGCCCGGTATGCAGCATTTCGGAAATTTTACCTGATTTGGGTATGTCGGCGTGCATCTTAAAATACATGAGCGACGCGTGTTTCACTTTGTCGGTCATCACGCCTTTTGTATAATAATTCAGAGAGGCGAACTGCGGACCGAGGTCGTAATAATGAAGGAAAGCGTCCTTCTGATAACCTACGTTAATAAAAGCGGCGTTTAAGCTGCTTGCTATCTTGGATACCTTACCGAGATAAATATCGCCGACCGAAAACTGTGCGTCGTTTTTTTCGCGCACCAGTTCTGTCAGCCGTTTGTCGGTCATTACGGCAGTAACTACTTCGCCCGAAGCGGAGTTGATGATTAGTTCGTTGTTCATAATTTCTGATTGTTGAGAGTTTAATAGGATTTGATGCAGGAACTGCGGAAATGTCGTTAGCTCCGTCAAACGCTAATAGAATAAAAGGGCTGATAAGCCCGCCGTTTGTTGCGCATTCCGGCAGGTACGCCGTTCCGCAGGGCAACAAAAAGCAAGAAAGTTTATTAATGAAAAATCTTAGAAAATTCATGTGATTATCCTGTAGCTTGACATTGACGGCATTGAACCGGATTCAATGACGCCTTAAAACAGCCCTGACGGGCAGGTTCATTATCTTAAACGTTTTTTGTGCCTGTTTTTTCTAAGGCGTTTTTTACGTTTGTGGGTTGCCATTTTATGACGTTTTCTCTTCTTTCCGCAAGGCATAGTTCTTAATGGTTTAAAAAATTATTTATTCTTAGTATCAGATTCAAATTTGGTTATGTATTCGTCCACTTGTCTTTTTAATGAAGTGTCGGTGGCAAAGGTACTATATTTTTTAAGATAGCTTACGGCGGTCTTTTTATCGCCCGAACTTTCGTATGCCTGCGCCAGGTACAGATACGCTTTAATATAAGAGGGAGAAAGTTTTAAAATCTTTTTAAAACGGGCTATGGCTTTAGGATACTGCCCACTCTGAATGGAAAACTCGCCCAATGCCAGTTGCGCTTTAAAATTATCAGAATCGGCTTTTAATACTTCCTCAATCATACTTATACCCTCCATAGGGTTACCGCCGCTCTCCACTATACACTGCCCCATACCTACCCGCGAATCAAGGTCGGCGCTGTCAATTTTGAGGGCGTTGGTAAAGCAGTTGAGTGCGCGCTGAAGTACAACGGTGCGTGCAGCGGGGTTCATAAGCAGAGCAAAGTTGTAATATCCTTCGCCTGCCTGCCTCCACTTTTGCAGCGAATGCTGTATGCCGGCTTCCTTTTCCAGATAATAATTGGCTTGCAGCTCCATCCCGATGCTGTCATATACCTTAATTATAGTGTCGTATAGCTGAACTTTCTTTTCGCTACCGGCGCCGTTGAGCGCCTTTGTAGCCGCGTCTATTTTTATCTTCGCCCAGCCGGTCAATTGCTTTTGCGCCTGGTCAACAAGCGAATCGAAACTTACATGGGCGGCAGACGAATCCTTACCGGCGAAGGGCATTGTTGCCGCTTTTTGCGGGCTTTTCCTGTTTACAAAAAAAAGTGACGCCAGTAAAATGGCGCCACCTGCAATTGTAAGCCATTGCCGCCCTTTGAATGAGGACATTTGCAATGAATGATACGTTACTTAACTGACTTCTTTACCTTGTCTGCAAACTTTTTGGAAGGTTTGAAGGCGGGTATATGGTGCGCTGGCAAGTGGATGATTGTATTTTTCGAGATGTTACGGGCTATTTTTGCTGCTCTCTTTTTAAGAATAAAATTGCCAAATCCTCTTAAAGACACTCCTTCATTTTTAATCAGATGGTCTTTTACGGAACTCATAAACGCTTCAAGCGTTTTTTCCACGCTGCTTCTTTCAATCCCTGTCTCGCGGGAGATCTCCTTAACGATTTCTGCTTTTGTCATAGTGATGATAGTTAGTATTATAATTTTTACAAAGATAAGCAAAATTAAAGTAGCCGTTCAGCAATAATTTTAATTTTTTTTTCTGGTTAATTCTATAAAGGAATATGAATATGCGTTGTCATTGTCGGGCGTATGTTTCGAACTCTTTGTTACAATCCATTCGGTATCAATTAATTCAGGAAAATAGCTGTCGCCCTGAAACTTGCAGTGTATTCTTGTTAAGTATATTTTTTCCGCCTTTGGCAGGGCTTCTCGGAATATTTCGCCGCCCCCTATGACGAATATTTCCTTTTCGTTGACGAATGCTGTAAAAGCATCGGTAAGATTGTTAAAAATCAGGATATCCGCATCTGTCGAAAAAAATCTGTTGCGGGTAATAATTACGTTTGTTCTGCCCTTAAGCGGTTTACATTTTATTGATTCAAATGTTTTTCTTCCCATTATTACAGTATGCCCCATGGTCAGATTTTTAAAGTATTTCATATCGGCCGGCAACCTCCAGGGGAGTGCATTATTCCTTCCAATCAAGCCGTTCTCATCGGCTGCGGCTACCAGGGAAATTATCATATCTGTATAAACTGATAACTGAAATTAAAGGTTGTTCTTCATATTTATATTCAAATCGCCACATCGGCTTTTATGTGCGGGTAGGGGTTATAGTCCTCAAGCTGAAAATCGGAATATTGGAAGCCGAATATATCTTTAACTTCGGGGTTTATCTTCATGCGGGGCAGTGGTCGCGGGCTTCTTGTAAGTTGCAGTTTCGCCTGTTCCAGATGGTTGAGGTAGATGTGGAGATCG
>JAKAOA010000028.1 GCA_021823405.1 Bacteroidota bacterium
AAGGATACAAATAGCATGCAATATATAATATCGTACAATTACAGCAACGGGTTAGCCGCCGACACCTTGCTTTCGTCCGGCGACCTGAAGCGGGCAGGAAACGATTTCAGGATAGAGAGCTATGAATTATGCTCCGGTGAAAGAAATATTCTTCTCTCCACCGCCAGCGAACATATTTACCGACATTCAACCGTTGCCCGATATTTTATTTGGAACCGTACTGCAAGGACTCTTACCGATTTAACGGATGGAAAGGAAAAGGTGATGTACCCAACCCTTTCGCCGGACGGCAACAAAGCAGCATACATTTTCAAGAGTAATATTTACATCCGGAATATCGCGGATGGCGCTACAAAACAGATAACAACGGACGGGACTGACGATATATTTAATGGCGTTAGCGATTGGGTTTATGAAGAGGAATTCACGGTAACAAGGGCTTATTTTTGGTCACCCGACAGTAAATCCGTTGCCTATTACCGATTTGACGACACCAAAGTACCTGTATTTTCAATGAATGAATATAAGGATTCCCTTTATCCGACCGTTTATAGTTTCAGGTATCCTAAAGCCGGTGAGCCCAATCCGGAGATATCCATTCATATCTATAATCTGGAGGATGGCGTCACTACGAATATTATTCCACCGCATCATTTTGAATATGTACCCCGCATTAAATGGACTCAAGACCCAAGAACCTTATCGATTCAATACATGAACAGGCATCAGGATACCCTTGTATTAGCCCTTGCCGACGCTAAAACGGGTAAAACAACGCCTATTCTTACCGAGGGTGAAAAGGGCTATATTGACATTAACGATGCACTTACATTTATCAATAATAACCGCGAATTTATCTGGCAGAGCGATGCCGATGGTTATACACACCTCTACCGTTATTCAATAGGAGGGAAACTAATAAACCGTATAACAGCCGGTAAATGGGATGTTCTAAATTTTAAGGGAACGGATGCAAAAAACCAAACCATTTACTTCATATCTGATGAAACATCACCCATAGATAAAGATATATATTCTGTTAAATGGGACGGGAAGAATAAAAGGAAATTATCTGATAAAACGGGCACCAACGATATAGAATTCAGCGCCGATTACAAATATTCCATCAGTTACTATTCAAATGTTAATGACCCCGAAATTATTACTCTCCGTAACTCAAACGGAAAAACCTTGCGTGTGCTGGAAGATAACCATGCCCTTAAAGACACCCTGAAGAATTACCGTCTCGGTAAAAAGTCCTTCTTTAGGTTTACCACCTCACAGGGTACCGGACTTAATGGTTGGATGCTCACGCCGCCCGGTTTCGATTCCACAAAAAAGTACCCTGTTTTAATGTATGTTTACGGCGGTCCGGGCGCCAATACCGTTGATAACTCATACGGAGGCACAATGGATATGTGGTTCCAGATGATGGCTGAAAGGGGTTATATAGTGGCGTCTGTCGATAACCGGGGAACGGGCGGAAGAGGGGCGGATTTCCAAAAATGCACCTATATGCATCTGGGCGAACTCGAAACTCAAGACCAGATAGAGACAGCCAAATATTTCGCATCAAAGCTATATGTGGCAAAAGACAGGATAGGCATTTGGGGTTGGAGCTACGGTGGTTATATGGCAGCTATGTGCATTACTAAAGGAGCTGATTATTTTAAAACCGCTATTTCAGTGGCGCCTGTCACCGATTGGGACTATTACGACAGTATTTATACTGAACGCTATATGCGTACCCCTACTGAAAACCGGGACGGATATACCAAAAGCTCACCCATACACTATGCCAATCTGCTGAAGGGACATTATTTGCTCATTCACGGTACTGCAGACGATAACGTGCATTTTCAAAATAGCATCGAGTGGATTAAAGCGTTGCAAAAAGACAATAAACCATTCTCTCTGATGATATACCCCGATAAGAATCACAGTATTTACGGAGGTAATACCAGATGTTATCTATTCAACGAACTGACAGATTACCTGAATACCAATCTATAGTTTATTGAATAATCTCCATTCGATTTTTTATATAAATTCGCACACTGATTCGTTTGAACCAGCGCTTATTTTAAGAGTTTGTAATCCATTATTTCCGATTAATCATGGGAACAGTCAAAACATTAGGAGAATTCATCGTTGAAAAGCAAGCCGATTTCCAATATTCCAAAGGTGAACTCACACGCCTGCTGAACGATATAGGCATTGCCGCCAAAATAGTGAACCGCGAAGTGAACAAAGCCGGGCTTGCTGGAATTTTAGGCGAAACAGGCAATGTGAATGTTCACGGCGACCACGTTAAGAAACTGGATATCTTCGCTAATGAACAGTTTATAGCGGCGCTAAGCGTTGGTGGGGAATGCTGCGCTATGGCTTCGGAGGAAAACGAAGAGATTATAACTATTGACAATGCAGTGTCGAAAGGAGCTAAATACGTTGTGGCTTTAGACCCGCTCGACGGCTCCTCCAATATAGATGTGAATGTATCAATCGGCACCATTTTTTCAATTTTCAGGCGAACTTCTCTTTCAGGACCGGGAACGCTTGAGGACTTCCTTCAGCCCGGTACTGAACAGGTGGCTGCCGGCTATGTCATCTACGGCTCGTCCACAATGCTGGTTTACACTACCGGCAAAGGAGTGAATGGATTTACCCTTGACCCTTCCATCGGCGAGTTTTGCCTGTCGCATCCCAATATGAAAATACCTAAACAGGGTAAAATTTATTCGATAAATGAAGGTAATTACGTACATTTTCCGGAAGGCGTAAAGAAATTTATAAAGTATTGTCAGGAAGAGGACTCCGCCACTGCGCGTCCATTTGCGTCGCGGTATATCGGATCTGCAGTAGCCGATTTTCACCGCAATCTTATTCTTGGTGGCGTTTTCTTATATCCTACCACTTCCGCTTCGCCCAAGGGTAAATTGCGTTTGATATACGAATGTAATCCTCTAGCATTTATCTGCGAACAGGCAGGAGGTAAGGCAAGTAACGGAGGCAAACGCATTCTTGAAATTGCTCCTACCGCTCTGCACCAGCGCTCCCCCTTGTTTATCGGTTCAAAGGATATGGTGGATAAAATAGAGGAACTTATAGCGAAACACTCTATGCCTTCCAAGGCAAAGGCATGAATGCAATCTTCACCAGTAAAGGATGCCTATATTAATAGCAGGGCTTTGCTCTTTAATAGAGCGGGCATTATCAATGGGGCAATAAGTAGAAGATGTACATACATCCAGCAATTGTGTAACTCCGTCTGCGGAATAATAGCGGCTTTTTGATTCAGAATATCAAAAAAATAGAGCGCAACGCTTATCAGCAACGCCCACTTGAACATCCCGAATAGCGCTCCAAGTATTCTGTTCACAGTTCCAAGTAGCATGGCTTTGGCAAGTTTTTCGATGCCCCTGGCAAGAATAAATACAAGTGCTGCTACCAGTATAAAAACTATAATCACTGAACATACCGACAGGTAAAGCGCGGAGATATGGCTATGGATATGCGTTGAGAGAAAAGCTGCCATCATGTCGGAAAACCTTGAACAGGCGTATACGCCGAGAATAATAGCCAGAACAGAGGCAAGTTCCACTATTAAACCTTTTCTCATTCCCTTATAAAAACCCCAAAGGAGCGGAATTAGAAATACCACGTTTGCAATCATCGGCTTTAAATTAAGCAAGAGCGTAAATAAAAGAATCGCGATTCATGATTATTATTGGGTTCCTTCTTCTTCCAGTACAATAAATTTATCGGAAAGCGGAACAAGATTGTCGGCAAGCATGTCGATAAACAAGCGCCCGTAAAGAAGATAAAAGGGAATAAAATTATCATGGCGCTCCTGCAACTGCCCTTCCGGGAAAAGCTTTTCTTTTAGTTTCCTTAATTGGTTTACCGATGATTCAAGTTTTTGTTTTTGCGCGCGGATGAGCTTTGTCTCCAATCCCTTTAAAGCATTGTACTGCTTCTGTAATTCGGCTTCAGGAATGGAAACGAGTGTAGGGTCGGTCTGTTTTGTTTTCTGCACTATAGCATCATAAACAAGTTTCAGTTTGTCTTTTTCATCCTCAAATCCCGTATCTGCATTGCTGTTCCTAACAACAAAATCCTTAATGATTTCCTCTGTGTCGCTGAATAAATCTTTAACCTTTATATGTAACTTTTTCATCCTCTCGGAAGCGGGCTTATCGATAATCATAGCAGAACAGCGGGGAGCAATAACAGGATAGGAAACATGATAGTAATTGAATATTTCCTTCAGTTGAAGCCAATAGGCAACTTCCGATGGACCGCCTACATAACAAACATTAGGAAGGATTATTTGCTGGTATAAGGGACGCAATACCACGTTGGGGCTGAACTTCTCCGGCGAGCTATGTGCCGTCGAGATTATCTCTTCTTTACTGAAGGTTTTTCCGGTATTCACCACAATGTACCCATTCTCCGTTTTTTCAATTCTGTTCCTTCCATTTTCGTCCATGTAAAACAAATTCAGTTCACGGTGGTATACCTGCGGTTCTATGCCGGCACTCTTCAGTTTGCGGTTGGTTTCTTCCATTAGTCCTGAAGAGGTATGATTCAATAATTCATTTTTAATAACGGGAAGAAATTCCTTTTTAAGCCGGCTGTCATCCGCATCAATTATTATCAGTCCGTATCTGTTGAAAAGCCGATCGACAAGATAGAAAACGGCTTCTGACAACGTTGCGTGGTTAAGATAAGCTTCACTTAGCAGCTCCTGCAACCCGCTGTTTTTCCCCGAATCACCCATAAGTGTAAAAAGCTCATCAATTACGGGCTTTAAAGAATCGCATGATAAGCTGCCTACCGGACCTTCCGGCGGCGCTGTGGGATTCCAAATCAGTTTCTTTCCGAAAATATACGTGTGGTTTATCTCGGCGAAATCATGGTCTTCGGATGCCATCCAATAAACAGGCGCAAAGTGATATTCCGGATATTGCCTTGCTAATTCAAGCGTTAGGTTAACGGTTGTTATTATTTTGTAAATAAAAAATAAAGGTCCGGTAAAGAGGCATAGCTGATGCCCTGTAGTAACGGTAAAACAGTTACCGGATGCAAGACGCTCTATATTTTTTCTTGTCGATTCAGAAGTATCCGGCGCGTTCTTCCCGTATCTCTCCTTTAAAACTTCTACCAGAACGGCTCGGTTCAAATGCGCTTTTCCTCTGTCTTCAATGGCTTTCTTAAAATCAGCGGTTACCGGTTTGTACTCATAGAACGGGGCAAGATATGGTTCGCCATTTATATAATCGATAAGCGTTTTGGGGAAATACTTCGTCTCCTCCAGAGTGATATATGTTTTTTTTACGTTCATTTAGTATGATAGTTCGCCATACAAATCATAATCGTCGGCAGATGTTATTCGAATATCGGCAAATTCCCCAATACGGAGTTGCGCCGGGTTCTTTGCTGATGTGTCGGTCACGAGCACCTCATTATCCACTTCCGGCGAATCGTATTCGGTTCTGCCTATATAGTACCCGCCCTCCTCGCGGTCGAAGAGCACTTTAAAGGTTTTACCGATTTTTGAGTCGTTCAGTTCTTTTGATATGGTCCGCTGCGTCTCCATAAGCTGTGCAGCCCGCTCTTTTTTTACCTTAGCCGGTACATCGTCTTTCAACCCGTAAGCATAAGTGTTTTCTTCGTGAGAGTAGGTGAAAACCCCAACCCTGTCAAAGCGCATTATTTTTATCCATTCGAGCAACTCGTTAAAATCCTTGTCGGTTTCACCCGGATAGCCCACAAGAAAAGTAGTTCGCAACGCCATTCCGGGTATCTTTGCGCGGATTGATTCAATAAGACGGGTGGATTTTTCTTTTGTAATTCCCCTGCGCATAGATTTCAGCACCTTGTCCGAAACGTGCTGCAATGGCATATCAAGATACCTGCAAACATTGCTATTTTCCTTTATTGCATCTGTTATTTCCATCGGAAAGCCGCTTGGGAAGGCATAATGCAATCTTATCCACTCAATACCTTTCACAAGAGAGAGGCGGCGTATCAGTTGAGCTAAATTCCTCTTTTTATCTATATCCAAGCCATAAAAGGTTAGGTCCTGTGCGATAAGTATTAACTCCTTGACGCCCTGCGCCGCTAAATCAGTCGCCTGATTTACCAGAACATCCGGTGAAACTGAAATATGTCTGCCCCGCATAATTGGAATGGCGCAAAAAGAGCATTTGCGGTCGCATCCTTCCGAAATTTTAAGATAGGCATAATGCGAAGGTGTGGTAAGAAACCTTTCTCCTACCAGTTCCTGACTGTAATCGGCTTTAAGCGCTTTAAGCAGTCGCGGAAGGTCGCGCGTTCCGAAAAAACCGTTAATATCCGGTATCTCTTTTTCAAGCTGCGGTTTATAACGTTCGCTCAAGCATCCCGTAACATATACTTTATCCACCAACCCTTTGGCTTTGGCATCGGCGTATTGGAGAATGGCATCTATGCTCTCCTGTTTGGCTTTTTCAATGAACCCGCAAGTGTTAATAACAACTATCGAAGCGTCATTTGATTCGCTCTCGTGGGCTACCTGGAAATTCGCGGCTCGAAGCTGACCCATAAGCGTTTCCGAATCCACCAGATTCTTAGAACATCCAAGGGTTACTACGTTGATTCTATTTTTCTTAAGTGTTTTAGTTTTCACTGTGCGGGTAAGTTCTTTGAGCGTGCAAAGGTCGTAAAGTTATACCGACTACAATTGAATTTGTTAAAATACACAAATCAAAGTATCGATATAACCGCCCGTACAGGTGTACTGCCCGTATGTGATTTTGCTACCGCAAAATACCTTTACGGGCAGTATAATTGAGCCGACATCTGAAAGTATAATATGTATTTTAAGAACGGCATTTATAATGGGAGTATCCATCATTTGGGTATACCTTTTTTGAGTCATTTATTTTGTCATATAATTGAATATCAATATATTAACGTAATCAGATGGGTATCCAAAGGTATACCCTGACATTACCGTGATATGGAGTGGAGAACACACTGTTAATTGTTCAAGCATAATTCCAAATTGTAGAACCGTTCTCGAAATTTAGCTGCGGTGCGAACGCATTTTATGCTGATAATCAAATTATTTCTGGCAGGGCGAAGATGATGTCCTTCATCGTCAATAGGATTGGCATATTGTCCTTTGTTTTCGATAAAGACATGAATGTTTCAGGGAAATGACTGCCTGCCCTTTTTCCATATTAAAGTTCCGGGTGCTTTATTAAGGGCGTGGTTTTTCGTTTGACAAATGACTTGAAACCGAAATAGAAAAAATCCCAAAAAACAAGATAAGAACCGTCTTTATTCTACTTAAAATTGAAAATATGGACTCATGAACAAATACAAAACTATGATTTTTTTAACAATAATCTAAGTTTTGCCATTTTTCTTATTAACTACTGCAGATTGGGGGGAAACTATGTCATCTTGCCGCATTTACCAATGCTTTCGGGGCAGCGCTTTTTTTACTGCCGTACACCTGTACGGGCAGTTATACCGATACTTTGAATTTGCGGATTTTTGCAACCTGATAGCTATTGGGTTCATTGGTTGTCGGCATGCTTTTACTTTTTTTATTAGTTTTGCCGTCTGTTTAAGGAATTCCTTATAAAAAAAGAATAAAGACCGGAACCGACTAAATTCGTTTCTAAATATAAATAGCATGACACTGAAAGAATTACAAGAACTCATACGCTTTGTATCCAGATCCAATGTGAACGAGGTGGAATTGGAGACCAAAGACGTTAAATTGGTTATTAAAACCGGCAGGAGCGGCGGACAGCCGATAGCCGAAACACAGTATTTAACAGGGGCGCCTGCCATGCCTCCGGTACAGGTTCAACCAACAGTCCAAATGTCGCCCGCCCCCGAAACGCATATTGCGAGCACACCTACACCACCTGCCGAACCAACACCACAGCATGAAGCGGGGCGAATCACCATAAAATCGCCTATGATAGGAACTTTCTACCGTTCCTCGGGACCTGACAAGCCGGCGTTTGTAAATGTAGGCGATAAGATTGAGAAGGGTAAAGTAATCTGTATAATAGAAGCCATGAAGCTATTCAATGAGATAGAATCGGAGGTAACGGGCACCATAGTGAAGGTACTCGTCAACGACGCCTCGCCGGTAGAGTTCGACCAGCCCCTGTTTCTGGTAGAACCAAGCTGACATGGATTAAAAGAACAGGAAGATTGAACTATAAATTACCAGCCGCCTTCCTATAGTTAAAATGCATAACACATGAGCTGCCAACCTATAAAACGATGTTCAAGAAGATACTTATAGCCAACAGGGGAGAGATAGCGATGCGTGTGATACGCACCTGCAAGGAAATGGGCATCAGTTCGGTTGCCGTTTATTCCACCGCTGATAAAGAAAGTTTGCATGTGCGTTTTGCAGATGAGGCGGTTTGTATAGGTCCGCCTCCAAGCAAGGATTCCTATTTGAACATGCCGAGCATCATCGCCGCCGCCGAGATTACCAATTCGGACGCCATACATCCCGGATACGGTTTCCTGTCGGAGAATGCAAAGTTCTCGCACATCTGCGCCGAACACAAGATAAAATTCATAGGCGCTTCTCCCGAAATGATAGAGGCGATGGGCGATAAGTCAACCGCTAAATTAACAATGAAAAAAGCCGGAGTGCCGGTTGTACCCGGTTCCGATGGATTGCTGAAAGATTTAGACGATGCCGGAAAAACTGCCAGGAAAATAGGGTATCCGGTCATGATGAAAGCCACCGCCGGCGGCGGCGGCAAGGGTATGCGAGTGATATGGGAAGAAAAAGAGCTTGAACATGCTTGGGAAACTGCCCGCATGGAGGCGGCAGCCGCATTCGGCAACAACGGAATGTACATGGAGAAATTCCTTGAAGAGCCGCGCCATATTGAAATTCAGGTAGCGGGCGACCAATATGGCAAGGTTTGTCACCTGTCCGAGAGGGATTGCTCCATACAGCGAAGGCATCAGAAACTGGTGGAGGAAACGCCATCGCCCTTTATGACCGATAAGCTACGCGACGCCATGGGTAAGGCAGCCATAAAAGCCGCCAAAGCGGTGAACTATGAAGGCGTGGGTACGGTAGAGTTCCTCGTTGATAAGCACCGCAATTTTTACTTTATGGAGATGAATACCCGCATACAGGTGGAACATCCCATAACCGAAGAGGTAATTAACTACGACCTGATAGCGGAACAGATAAAAATAGCTGCAGGTATTAAAATATCAGGGAAGAACTACTTCCCGCAGCTTCATGCAATGGAATGCCGTATTAATGCCGAAGACCCTGCCAATAACTTCCGTCCGAGTCCTGGAAAAATACTTAATTTCCACCTACCCGGCGGTCATGGCGTTAGAGTAGATACCCATGTGTACGCCGGTTACGTTATTCCGCCGAATTACGATTCGATGATTGCCAAACTTATTACCATGGCTCAAACCCGCGAGGAGGTTATAGCCAAAATGGTAAGAGCGCTTGATGAATTTGTGATAGAAGGCGTAAAAACAACTATTCCGTTTCATCAAAAGCTTATGGAAAACCCATTGTTCCGTAAGGGGCATTATAATACCGGCTTTCTGGAACAGGAAAAATTTATCTGAACATCGGTTTTCCATGCTTCAAAGAAAAGCGGGATGGCTAATAATAAGGAGATGATAAACCGACTGCAACTGAATTTGTTAAAATTCACAAATTCAAAGCATCGGTATGACCGCCCCGTGCAGGTATTTTGCGTTTGCACAAACCCTTACTGGAAGTATACTTTCGCAAAATTACTTACGAGCAGTAAAACGACTATTTATACCCGCGCATCATCGGCATTAAATCGCCGTAAGATGGGTTTGCCAAACAGCGCTAAGCTAATATTGCTACTCATTATATTAAATATGTCCTTTTACGGCAGATTGGCTGCGCAGAATATCCACACCGTAGCGGGCAACGGTTTCGGCGCTCCCTATCCCGGCGGCTTTTCCGGAGACGGGGGACCGGCTACAGGCGCAGAATTATCTAATCCTTATGGCGTAACCACTGATGGCGTCGGTAATATTTATATCGCTGATTACGAAAACAACCGAATCCGTATGTTAGATACATCAGGCGTTATAACTACAGTTGCAGGCAATGGAACAGGCGGCTTTTCGGGAGACGGCGGACCCGCCACAGCAGCCGAACTGAATAACCCTGTTGGCATAGCCGTCGACAGCAACGGCGATTTCTATATTGCAGACCAGGGCAATCAACGCATCCGCGAGGTGAATAAAAGCGGTGTGATATCAACCCTGACAGGTAACGGAACGGGTGGATATACAGGGGATGGAGGACCTGCCACAGCGGCAGAGATAAACGGTCCTGAAGGGGTAGCAACCGATAATGTGGGTAACATCTATATAGCCGACTATTGGAATAACCGTATTAGGAAAATAAATACGGCGTACATCATAACCACCATTGCAGGCAGCGCAACGCAAGGATACAGCGGCGATGGCGGACCTTCTACAGCTTCCGAACTGAACGGACCTGCCGGCGTGGCAACCGATATTTCGGGCAATATTTATATTGCAGATGAACTGAATGATTGTATCCGTAAAATAAATACGGCAGGTATAATTACCACCTGCGCTGGTAATGGAATATTAGGTTACTCGGGCGATGGCGGCTTGGCAACCGCAGCTGAATTATTTAACCCCGGTGCTGTGGCAACCGACAGGAAAGGTAATATCTTTATAGCCGATTTCTCCAATGAAATTATACGTAAAGTAACCCCGGGCGACACCATATTCGCTTATGCCGGAAATGGCGCAGCAGGATTTAGCGGAGACGGAGGAGCCGCCACTGCGGCAGAACTGAATGCACCCAACGGCATCACTGCGGACAGAGCGGGCAATCTCTTTATCGCAGACGGAGGCAACGTAAGAATCCGTGAAGTAACAACCGGTTCGCCGATGGCGGTGGAAACAATAAATGCCGGTCACGGTGAAATTATCGTTTATCCTAATCCGGCAAATGATAAAGTGTACATAATAACTCCGGTAAATATTGCTCAAACCTATTCTGTTATTAGTATAAGAGACCTGACAGGGCAACCTGTCTATATGAGGTCGGGTTTACAGAGTTCAAAATTATTATCGCTGGACGTTTCTTTACTGGCTAACGGTATCTACCTGTTAAATGTAGTTACTGCCTATCAATCATTTACACAGAAGGTTCTAGTACTGCATTGAGCCGTATTTTTTGTTCTGCCGGTATAAACCGTATTTAACTCCTTACCCTGTGCAGTATTGCGCTGCTTTGCCTATCTTTGCCTTTCTATTTTTATAAAGATGTTCGATAGTTTATCCGAAAAGCTGGAAAGGGCATTTAAGATGCTCAAACGCCAAGGCACTATTACAGAGGTTAATGTTGCAGAAACCCTGAAAGAGATACGCCGCGCTCTGATTGACGCCGATGTGAACTACAGGATAGCCAAAGAATTTACCGATTCCGTAAAAGAAAAAGCGCTCGGTATGAATGTGCTTACATCAGTTTCGCCGGGGCAGTTGCTGGTTAAAGTTACACATGATGAACTCGCCAAGCTGATGGGCGGTGAGGAAACAGCGATACAATTAACAGCCAACCCCACCATAATACTCATGGCCGGCTTACAGGGTTCGGGTAAAACGACATTCTCGGCTAAACTTGCCAATTATTTTAAGAACAAAAAGGGAAAGAAGCCGTTACTCGTGGCATGCGACGTATATCGTCCGGCTGCGATAGAACAATTAAAAACGCTTGGAAACACGCTTCAGGTGGAAGTATTTGCGGATGAAAACGAAAAGAACCCGGTAACCATTGCCAAATCGGCTATACAGCATGCAAAAGCAAATGAGAATACCGTAGTGATAATAGACACCGCCGGACGGCTTGCGGTAAATGAACAGATGATGGACGAAATAGCCGCTCTTAAAAAAGCTCTTAACCCGCAAGAAATACTTTTTGTGGTGGATAGCATGACCGGACAGGATGCGGTAAACACCGCCAAGGCATTTAACGATAAACTCGATTTCGACGGGGTGGTGCTTACCAAACTGGATGGCGATACCAGAGGCGGCGCCGCACTTACCATAAGGGCGTTAGTGCATAAGCCGATAAAATTTGTAGGCACAGGCGAAAAACCGGATGCCATGGATGTATTCTACCCGACGCGAATGGCTGACAGGATACTCGGTATGGGCGATATTGTCAGTTTGGTTGAAAAAGCCCAAGAGCATTTTGACGTGGAAGAAGCCCGCCGCTTGCAAAAAAAGATTGCGAAAAGCCAATTCGACCTGAACGATTTCCTACAGCAGCTGCAACAAATTAAAAAGATGGGCAGCTTAAAGGATATCGCCTCTATGCTGCCCGGAATGGGAGCCGTAAAAGATAACGATATTGATGAAAAGTCATTCAGGCATATAGAAGCTATCATCCAATCAATGACTTTACAGGAGAGAATGAATCCGCAACTGCTGAACGGCAGCCGCCGAAAGCGAATAGCCGATGGAAGCGGTACAAACATACAGGAGGTAAACAGGTTAATGAAACAGTTCGATGAAATGAACAAGATGATGAAGCTAATGAATAACAAACATGCTCTTGCCGGGCTGATGGGGAAGATGGGTAAAATGCCGTTCGGGAGGTAAATACAGAATAAGAATAATAAGTGAAAAACCGACGAGCATGGGTGGAAGTAAAAATCAGAAATGAGAGAAAATATTGATAATCAAAATATTGAGTATGACCCGTAAATTGCCGTGTATTTATCAGTAACCTGTATAGAATATGACGGATGACAATGAGTTGACATGTTCGGGTAGTGAAAAAAAGATGTAAAAAAATAATCAATCTGAATTTATTATGAAATTATTAGACGGGAAAATGGTATCGGAACAGATACTTGATGAGATAAAAGACGAAGTGGCGCGGCTTAAAAAAGAGAATAAAAAGATTCCTCATCTTGCCGTGATATTGGTAGGGAATAATCCCGCAAGCGAAACCTATGTAAGCGCCAAAATAAAGGCGTGCGAAAGGGTTGGATTTGAATCGTCGCTTATACGCCTGTCCGACGCCATTGATGAGCCGGAATTGCTGCAGAAAATAGAGGAGCTTAATAACGATGAAATGATAGACGGTTTGATAGTTCAGTCGCCGCTGCCAAAACAGATATCATCAGCGAAGGTAATAAATGCCATTAGCCCTCTCAAGGATGTGGACGGTTTTCATCCCGAAAATCTTGGTAGAATGGCGTTAAACATGCCTGGGTTTGTACCCGCAACGCCATTCGGGGTATTACAACTGATAGAGCGCTATAATATACCAACTGCCGGAAAACATTGCGTAGTGCTGGGGCGAAGCCACCTTGCCGGACTGCCAATGAGTTTGCTGATGATGCGGAACGCAACACCCGGTAATTCTACGGTTACGGTATGCCACAGCCAGACGGTTGATTTGAAACGATATACCCTTCAGGCAGACATACTGATAGTGGCGACAGGGCAGATAGAAACAGTTACAGCCGATATGGTAAAAGAGGGCGCAGTGGTAATAGATATCGGCATATCAAGAATATCAGATCCTTCCAAAAAAAGCGGCTACCGCTTGTGCGGCGATGTGAAATTTGATGAAGTCGCGCCTAAATGCAGCTATATCACCCCTGTACCCGGCGGTGTAGGACCCATGACTATCGCCTCGCTGCTTATGAATACGCTAACGGGGGTAAAAAGGAATAACAAATAGGGCTAAAGCGTTCGCAATTTGAGTTCCGGCAGTCAAAAGCGGCTGAATGGGTAAATCAAAGTTCCCAAAAAACGCTACTTTCGTAATTTTAAACGTTTTTATGCTAAGCCGATTTAAAGCCGTTTTACTATTTTGCCTGATAATTCTTCTTTCTTCCTGTAATCGCGGTGTATTATATCAAAAATATATAAAACTGCCGGAAAATGGATGGAATTACAAATCACCGGTAGAATTTAAAGCTGACATTCGGGACACAACCAATTACTATAATATCTTTGTGAATATACGGAATTCGGATAGTTACGAATATAGTAATCTCTACCTTTTCATAGATATAACTTCACCCATGCATACCCACACACGCGATACTCTTGAATGCATTCTTGCCGCGCCTTCGGGCAGGTGGCTTGGCGAAGGGCTTGGCGATATATGGGATAACAAGATACCATACAAACGCAATGTACGGTTTCCGAAAGCCGGTGAATACGATTTCACCTTCACACAGGCAATGCGCGAAGACAAGCTGCAAATGATAATGGACGCGGGACTCACAATCGAAAAGATTAAAAATGAAAATCCATAATTGGCGTTAACCTATAACACCGGATGAAAAATGAAAGTAATTGACCGGCTGAAGAAAGCCAAAACCACGTTGTTCTCTTTCGAAATATTGCCCCCGCTAAAAGGGAAAAGCATCAAGTCGATATACGAGAGTATTGACCCTCTGGTCGATTTTAATCCTTCATTCATTAATGTGACCTACCACCGCGAGGAGTATATATTCAAGAAGAGGGAAGGCGGATTTCTGGAAAGAATCCCTGTGCGTAAGCGACCGGGTACAGTGGGCATCTGCGCGGCAATTATCAACAAGTATAAAATTGATACGGTTCCGCACCTGATTTGCGGCGGGTTTACAAGGGAAGAAACAGAGAACGCTTTAATAGATTTGCAGTTTCTGGGGATTGATAATGTGCTTGCCCTGCGGGGAGATGCCGTAAAGTCGGAAAGCGCCTTTGTGCCCGAACCGGGTGGCAATGAACACGCGCTGGACCTTGTAAAACAGATTGTGAATATGAACCACGGCAAATACCTGAACGAGGAAGTGGAGGACTTAACCAATCACTCCAGTTACTGCATAGGCGTAGCCGGTTACCCGGAAAAGCATTTTGAGTGCCCGAATATGAAAGCTGACCTTAAGTATCTTAAAATGAAAGTTGATGCAGGGGCGGAATATGTAGTCACGCAGTTGTTCTTCAATAATCAAAAATATTTTGAGTACCTCGAACTGGTGCGGCAACTTGGCATAAACGTGCCAATAATACCCGGCATCAAGTCCATTTCCTCGAAAAAGCAATTGCTTTCGCTGCCCAAGTTTTTTCATGTTGATATTCCAGAAGAATTATCCGAAGCTATAGATAAATGCAAAAGCGACAATGAGGTAAAGGAATTGGGAATAGAATGGTCCATCAATCAGTGCAAGGAGTTAGTTAAACATGGGGCGCCATGCATCCATTTTTACACCATGGGCAAATCGGAATCGGTTAGAAAAATTGCAAAAGCCGTGTTCTGATTCACTATGTGGCGAAGCTATTTCGCAATCCATTTATCAGTTGTGAGCACATCCGCCTGGCGCGGAAACACTTTTTCAAGCAGTACCCGGTGCGCTTCGTCATCCCTGTCGGCACAGCAATCGGAAAGTACGGTAAGCCGATAGTCCTTGTCTGCCGCTTCTCTTAAAGTAGAGAGGACAACGCCGCTTGTAGCTACACCGCTTAGAACAAGGTGCTGAATGCCTTGTGAACGAAGAACAATCTCCAGATCGCTGCCCGCAAAGGCGCTCACCCTGCGTTTGGTAATTATTATATCGCCCGGCAGAGGCGCAACTGAATCGTCTATCCGCATCCATTCTGCCGGAGATTTACTGCCTATTCTCTCTTTAAATGCGGCGAAACTCTTATTGGCGGGATTTATCTCCGGACCTCCCGACCTGAAACCAACCACCACATATAGTACCGGTATTTCTTGTTTGCGCGCATGTGCTATCGCTTTTGTAATATTCTGTTTCAGAATTGAGGCATCTGCCGCCATCATAGCAAGCACTGCGGATTGCATATCCATAACAAGAAGGGCTGTTTTTTGCATAGTTACCCGGTATTAGTTTCTGTTTAATGAAGATAAGTGCGTCTATACCTTTACCCCAATTATAAGCACATCGTCCACCTGTTCCAGTTTACCCTTCCATTTCAGAAAGGTTTCCTTTAAGATCTTTTTTTGTTCTTTCATAGGTTTATCATGTATGGAAAGCAGGAGTTTCTTCAGCTGTGTTGTCTTGAATTTTTTCCCTTTCGGTCCGCCGAATTGGGAAGCATAGCCATCCGAATAAAGATAATACATACTGTCGGGTTCGGCGGCAACGATATGGTTTGTAAATGGTTTCATGGTCGGATAGTAACCAATGGGCTGCTTATCTGCGGGTATTACTTTAATGCCGTTTTTCATAAGGTAAAGCGAATTATTGGCACCGCTCCACTGAATCTTTCTTGTAGCCAGATTCATGCGCATAAGCGAAATATCCATACCGTCTTTTGTCTCGCCTGTTTTACCGAGTTCCTTCAGTACTTTATCGCGTAATTTGTTAAGTATGATGTTAGGCGACAATGTATCGGAACCTGCCGTTATCTCATTCAGGAATGCAACTCCGAGCATACTCATAAAGCCGCCCGGCACGCCATGACCGGTGCAGTCCACTGCTGCAATATAAAAATAGCCGTCCTTATCGAGCGCCCAGTAAAAATCACCGCTTACCGCCTCTTTGGGCATATACAGTATAAAGTGGTCGGGCAGGTGCATGGTGACCCTTTCTTCTTCCTTGAGCAATGCCCTCTGTATTCTTTTGGCATAATTTATAGAGTCCACCATCTCTTTTTGATTTTCTTCTACGAGTTTTTTCTGTTTTAAAATAAGTTCGCTTTTTCGTCGGTTTAGTTCCAATATGTAGTATAAAACTCCTGCAAAAATGAGTAACAGTAAGATAATGGTAGCGATCAGGGAAAAGATATATTTGTTTTCCTTAGATGCGAAGGCGATTTGCGCCATCTTTTGCGATTCCTGCGCCTGGGCGATAACGCCGTTCTGCATATATACCGTTTGCAGAAGCGTATCTATGATGAATTTCTTTTTGCGCAAACTGTCGTATTTCAATTTTAATTGTTTTACCGAAACTACCCTGTCGTTATTTATAACTGCGTTGAGCGAATCGATAATATGCTGTTGGCGGGCTATTATGCGCGGCTGCGCTGTTATGCCGGCGGTATAGAAAACAGTTAACGATATAAAAATAAGGAAGCGAAGAATGGCTCTTCCATACCGGCTGCCGATAGCATGGTGTATATGGGCGGAACTGCGTTTCATCGGTTAGCGGTATTCCTCCTTTTAATTAAGGAAGCATTGCCCTCCAAACTATTGAGCGCATACTTCCCGAGCACATCAAATTCCATATTCGCTTTATCTCCGCTTTTCATGTAGCGGAAAACTGTGTTCTCGAAGGTATAGGGGATAATGGCTGTGGAAAATCCGCTTTTATCTATTCCGGCAATCGTTAAACTGACGCCGTTGATGGCAATAGAACCCTTTTGTACAAGGTAGCGCCTGTCATCGGGGCGGCACGAGAAATTAAAAATATAACTGCCCCGGAGTTTTTTAGCGGAGAGGCATTCGGCGGTAGAGTCGATATGACCGAGAACAAAATGACCGTTGAACCTCGCTTCTGCTTTCAATGCCCGTTCCAGGTTCACTTTATCTCCCATTTTCAGGTTTTTCAGGTTGGTACGGTTAAGCGTTTCCTTTACCGCCGTCACTTGGTATAGTTTTTTTGAGAGAGGTGTCACAGAAAGGCATACCCCGTTGTGGGCAACGCTGTCGTTTAGTTTTAGCCGGCGCGCCAATTTCGATTTAATGGTGATAATAAGGTTGCCTTTATCCCTTTCAAGCGCCTTAACCGTTCCAAGTTCCTCTATTATCCCTGTAAACATAATACAAAAGTAGCTATTTCGGGATAGATTCCGTATTCCTGCTAATTTTGTACGTAAAGGGTAGTTTATTTTGCCGAAAATATTAGTTATAAGGTTCAGCTCCATTGGCGATATTACGCTTACTACGCCTGTGGTAAGATGTATTAAAAAGTCGTTGCCGGACGCCGAAGTGCATTATCTTACAAAGAAGAGTTTTGTTCCGGTTCTGGCTGAAAATCCGTATATTTATAAAATCCATACTATTCAGAATACGGTTTCGGAAGTAATTGATGAGTTAAAGAATGAGTCATTTGACTTTATTGCTGACCTGCACCATAACCTGCGCAGTTTGCAAGTAAAACGGGGGCTGAAAACCGCCTCTTCGTCGTTTCCGAAACTAAATATTGAAAAGTGGCTTATGGTGAACCTAAAAGTAGATGCGCTGCCGCGTGTTCATATAGTTGACCGGTATTTCGAGACCGTTAAAAAGTTGAATGTGGCGAATGACGGACTAGGACTTGATTACTTTATCCCCGAACAGGATGAGATAGACATTAATTCCCTTCCACATCCGCAACGGGATGGGTATATAGGTTTTGTAACAGGTGCAAAACATTTTACCAAGCAGCTGCCCGAAAGCAAAATAATATCAATATGCAGGAAAATATCAGCCCCTATAATTTTATTGGGCGGCGCAGACGAAGCGCAAAAGGGAGAGCGAATAGTGCAAGCGCTGGGCAAAGGTGTTTACAACGGCTGCGGAAAATACAATATTAACCAGTCGGCATCGCTTGTGAAACAGGCGGTAAGAATTATTACTCCCGATACCGGATTAATGCATATTGCAGCTGCTTTTAAAAAGGATATAATTTCGGTATGGGGCAATACCATACCGGCGTTTGGCATGTATCCGTATTTGCCCGGAGGCGGGTCGCGCATAATTGAGGTTGCCGGACTTGAGTGCCGCCCGTGCTCAAAACTCGGTTTCGATTCTTGTCCCAAGAAGCATTTTAACTGCATGATGCAGATTGATGAGGAGGAGATTGCGCAATGGGCGGCTAAAAGAAGTTGAGTATTGACAGCCGGAATACGGTGATTCTTTAATTATCGTTAAATTTATACACCTCGTAATTGATTTAGCGACCGCTTCCCGATAGCTATCGGGACGCCTTAGCTATTGCAGTGGCGCGATGCAATATATCTATACGGGCAGTTATGCCTACATGAATGTTTCGGATTTTCTTTCATCATGGGCGCAAAATACCAGTACGAGCAGTTATACCGATGTCTTGAACCCGATAGCTATCGGGTTCAATTGTGGTCGGTATAATAACCTTTGGTTGGCTTAATCTTATATCTTAAAGGGACTATGGTATGTCCGGAACCGATAAACGTTCATTCTTAAAATATGTAATATAAAATAAATTATTTGTAAATCAGTGGTTTATAATAAATATCTATTAAATCGATAGAATATATGTATTTGTATAAAAATAATATGTACTTTTGTACCGCAAATGAAAATAGATATTAATTAAAAATGAGAAATACAGTTATTAAAAAGGGCAATTTTATGAATGGAGCTATGGTGATGCGCTGTTGTATGCCATATCCGTTTATGAGGGATTGAAGTTTTTAATTTAGACATTAAAATTTATTATACTGCAAAGCCCTTCAAAAATATGAAGGGCTTTTTTATTGAATTAAATATAGTTAAACCTTAACAAACAAAAATCGAAACATGAAAAGTTTCAGAACAGAATTGGAAAATCCCGTGGTGGAACATGATATTATTGAACTTGAAAGAAAGATAAGGGAATTTAAAACGGGCGCTATAGCCGAAGAGAAATTCAGAAGTTTACGCCTTGCGCGGGGAATTTATGGACAGCGGCAGCAAGGAGTACAGATGATTCGCATAAAATTACCGTACGGCAGAGTAACCGTAAAGCAACTATTGCGTATTGCTGATATCAGTGATGAATATTCAACAGGCAAGATTCATCTGACCACCAGACAGGATATACAGATTCACTACGTTAGCTTAGACAGAACTCCGGAATTGTGGGCAAAACTGGAAAAGGATGATATCACCATAAGAGAAGCGTGCGGCAATACGATTCGCAACGTTACCGCTTCCGATACGGCAGGCATTGACCCGGATGAGCCATTTGACGTAACTCCTTATGCACACGCTGTTTTTGCTTATTTCTTGCGGAAGCCCTTTGACCAGGAGCTTGGGCGTAAAGTGAAGATTGCTTTTTCGAGCAGTGACCGAGATTCTGCCGTTACCTATATACACGATTTCGGATTTATCCCGAAGGTGAAATTAGAAGATGGGTTAGAAAAGAGGGGTTTTAAAGTGCTTATAGCAGGCGGTCTTGGCTCGCAGCCATTCCTTGCCCGGGCAGTGTATGACTTTTTGCCGGATAACGAAATTATTCCTTTTATAGAAGCCGCCGTAAGGGTGTTCGACCGGTATGGCGAACGTGCAAGCCGGAGCAAGGCACGACTCAAATATTTGATTAATAAAATAGGTATTGATCAGTTTCTGGCGCTAGTAAAGGAAGAGGAAAAGGCAGTTGCAGTAAAGAAATATGAGGTAAACCGGAATTTTCCTAACACGACTGTACCGCCTGCATCGCAAATATATACCTCATTTCATCCCTCCGACAAAGAAGAGTACAGGAGATGGATAGATACCAATACGTTCAAACAGAAGCAAGGCGGGTTCAACGGGGTATATATAAAGGTGCAACTCGGGAATTTAAGTACTGCAGCTGTAAGGGAACTTGCCCGCATTGTAAAACTGTATGCCGCCGATGATATTCGGATAACAATAAATCAGGGATTATTATTAAGATATGTGCGGGATGCGGCATTGCTGACTCTATATTACGAATTGAAAGGGATAGGGATGGCTGTTCCAGGATTCAATTCGACGGGCGATATAACTTCATGCCCCGGAACTGATACTTGTAATCTGGGCATATCCAATAGCACCGAAGCTGCTAAGGCGCTGGAGCGTGTCGTATATAAAGAATTTCCTGACTTGTTATATAACCGTGACATCAAGATAAAGATAAGCGGTTGCATAAACTCGTGCGGTCAGCATGGTTTGGCGCAAATCGGGTTCCATGGCAGTTCATTCAAAGTGGGCAACCGCGTGGCTCCTGCTCTGCAGCTGCTGCTTGGCGGAGGTACGCTGGGCAATGGTAACGGACGCATTTCCGAAAAGATAATTAAGGTAGGTACTAAACGCAGCCCCGATGTGCTTCGTACTCTTCTTAATGATTATAAAACCAATTCATTGAAGGATGAAAAATTCAACGATTATTATGACCGTAACGGGTTTGATTATTTTTATCGTTTGCTCAAACCTTACTCCGATAATTCCAATCTTACTGATAACGATTTTATCGACTGGGGAAAGGATGAGAATTACAAAACAGCGATTGGAGTAGGGGAGTGCGCTTCGGTGATTATAGACCTTGTGGCAACATTGTTATACGATGCAGAAGAAAAACTGGCGACAGCGGCTGAAGTATTTGCTGACGGTAAATTTAACGATAGTATCTACTTCAGCTATGCGGCTATAATTTGCACTGCCAAAGTGCTGCTGCTCGATAAACAATTGTTTGTAAATACTCACAATGGTTTGATAAATGATTTCGATAAGCACTTTGTAGAAACCTCTGAAATAGTTCTTCAAGAAGGTTCCTTCAGAAATCTCGTGCTTTCTATTAATAGGAATGAGCCGACAAAGGAATTTGCTGCGGAATATTTTGAAAAAGCAAATAGATTTTTTGAGAAAGCAGCGGCATACCGCAAAACAGCGGGAGAAAAAGTTGTAAGGAGTTAAAATAAGAACAAAAACGGTAAGAAAACAATTTTTATAAAATGAAAAGGATTTATCCGAAGTTAACGCTTGTAGGAGCCGGACCCGGGGATGCGGAGTTGATTACCTTAAAAGGAATGAAGGCGGTGGGCGAAGCAGACGCGGTACTGTATGATGCGCTGGTAAATACGGATTTATTAAAATATGCTCGTCCGGACGCCCGTAAAATGTTTGTAGGCAAGCGTAGTAAAAATCATATTTACTCGCAGGATGAGATAAACCGACTGATAGTGCAACATGCATTTAATTGCGGACATGTAGTACGGCTTAAAGGCGGCGATCCGTTTGTGTTCGGAAGGGGCATGGAAGAAATTAGGTATGCAGAACTGTTCGGTATCGGAACGGAAGTGATACCCGGTATATCAAGTTCTATTGGCGTGCCGGCATTATGTGGAATACCCGTAACCCACAGAGGTACGAGCGAGAGTTTTTGGGTAATAACAGGTACTACAAGAACAGGTAAACTTTCTGATGATGTAATAACGGCAGCGCAGACCGATGCGACGGTTGTCATTCTTATGGGTATAGCGCATCTGTCAGCAATTGTACAAATTTACAAGGAAGCAGGAAAAAGTGATACAGCTATTGCCGTATTGCAAGAGGGTTCGCTCGCCAGTCAGAAGATAGCTGTTGGCAAAATAACAAGAATTGAGAATATTGTTAAGAAAAAGGACATGAAGTCGCCGGCGGTTATCGTAATAGGTGAGGTTGTAAAACTAAATCAGAATTTTCCGCAGCGGATTGCCGAGGTGGTGCAAAGGTTGAATTAATTGTATATGTACCATACGGAAAATAAGCTTTTCCCGATATTCCTGAAGCTGGAAAGCTTTTGTGTGCTGATTGTAGGAGGAGGCAAGGTGGCTCTGGAAAAGGTGAATTCGGTTTTGCAAAACAGCCCTGCTACGCAAATTGAACTGGTGGGTAGAACGGTGACTAAAGAGATATCGGAGTTAAGCTTACTTTATCCGAATCTTAAAATATACAGGCGCCCTTACAGCCCATCTGATCTCGATGGTAAAGATTTTGTTATTGTAGCCGTGAACGACATAGTGTTAGGTTCAGAAATTAAATGTGAGGCAGGTAAAAGAAGGATTATTACAAATGTTGCTGATACTCCTGAACAATGCGATTTTTATCTCGGCTCGATTGTGCAGAAAGGAAACCTGAAGATAGCTATTTCCACGAATGGGAATTCGCCCATTTTAGCAAAAAGAATGCGCCAGACACTTGATGAGAACATCCCCGATGAAATATCTATCGCTATTGATAATCTTTCGAAAATAAGGGACTATCTTCGCGGTGATTTTAAGTATAAAGTGAAAGAATTGAATAAAATAACATCTAAATTATCAACCCGCGATGAACTGAAAAGGAATCAACAGCTTAATCGACAGCGCCTTCTGTTTTCCATTCTTTTCGGACTACTGTTATTGGCCACCGGCTATCTGTTTGCGTTTTGCTATCCTCCGGAATCAATCGGCAGGATTGTTGAAAGAATTGATATTTCGCAATGGAGGTACGCGCTCGTCGGCTTAACTGCAGAAGTGATTAACGGAGCTCTTGGAATGGCTTACGGGCTAACGACGACCACAATATTGCTCGCTTCGGGAATTGCACCGGGGTTTGCGTTAATAATAGTACATATACTCGAAGTTTTTACGGCAGGTACCGCCGGGGTTATACACTACAGAATTGGTAATGTGAATAAAAAGTTATTGAAAAATTTGCTTATACCTGGTATTTCAGGCGCTGTAGTTGGCGCCTGCCTTTTGTTCTTATTCAAGCAATATATATACATTATTAAGCTCACGGTTTCGGTATATACTTTGATACTGGGTATTATTATCATTCTAAAAGCTATGAAGAGGACGAATGTTTGGAAGCGAAAGGTAAAAAGGATATACCCTTTGGCATTTATTGCTGGATTCCTTGATTCAATTGGCGGCGGCGGATGGGGAACCATAATCTCCACGCGTTTAATTGCAGGGGGGCGCAACCCCCGCTATACCATTGGTTCGGTTGTTCTGTCAAGATTTTTTGTAGCTCTTGCGGGTTCAGTTTCCATGCTTGTCCTTATCGGATTTTATGGGTGGTCAATCATCTTCTGGCTAATTATTGGCGGTATGGCAGGAGCGCCCCTGGGACCTTATGTTACCAAATATATACCTCTAAAGTTTGCAACTTGGCTGGTAGGCATAACCATCATTTTGCTTAGCATTAAGCAGATTTTTTTCTAATTTTGTAAGAGTTTAAATTTATGAAGGACACAGGTAGAATTTGCGAATTAATAAAAGATAAATTTATACCGGAGGCGCTTACAGTTTTAGCCGATAAGTATCAGGGTATGGTTGTTTTTTCCAGCAGTTTCAGTAATGAGGACCAGGCGATAACCCAAGAT
>JAKAOA010000160.1 GCA_021823405.1 Bacteroidota bacterium
ACCGCGTTGAGTTCGCAGATAACGGTAGATGCAGCCAAGCTGAATGCCTGCTGCGATACCACCATAGTAAGCGGCGACACGGCATCGCTGACGGGTAACGGGTCGAACAACTATGTGTGGACGCCAAATTTCGGGTTAAGCTGCGATAATTGCCCCAATCCAATTGCAACGCCTTCGGTAACCACTACTTACACTGTTAGTTCTTTAGACACATCCAACGGTTGTACGCATGATACCTTAATTACCGTAACGGTAAACCGTCCGTGCAACAATATCTATGCTCCCAACGTGTTTACACCCAATAACGACGGTATAAACGACGACTTTGTGGTATCGGTTGATACCTTATCGCCGAGCGGTGAACGTTCCTCGTGGAGTAATTTTACCTTCTATTCCATAGCGATATTCGACCGGTGGGGTAAGGAAGTATATACTTCCACCGACCCTACGCAGCCCTGGAATGGCAGAATATCGAATTCGCAAGACCTGGTGCCGGACGGGGTTTACTATTATATCATTAAGACCACCTGCGGGGCAAATAACAACGAGAAGAAGGGATTTGTAGAGGTGTTGGGAGAGAAATAAAAACCAACAGTAAGTAGTTTTATGAAAAGGCGCATATCAGGCGCCTTTTTATATTAATATGTTTCAGAATAGCCGGGTAACTTCGAAACAAATGGCGGCAATAATTGCGGCAACCGGAATAGTAAGAATCCATGCCCAGATTATGTTACGGGTAACGCCCCATCTTACTGCCGAAAATCGCTTCCGCGCGCCGACTCCCACAATAGCTCCGGTAATGGTATGGGTGGTACTTACCGGGATACCGAACAATATGGTAGTATAAAGCGTAAGTGCGCCGGCGCTTTCGGCGCAGAACCCTTCAAAAGGACGCAATTTGGTTATTCTCTGTCCCATTGTCTTCACTATCCTCCAACCGCCAAAAAGCGTTCCGAGCGCCATGGCGACTTGGCATAGGAGCACCGCCCATAAAGGGAGTGAGGCGGTTGCAGGTATTGTTTTGCTTACCAGCAGCGCCATCCAGATAATACCCATGGTCTTTTGTGCATCGCTGCCGCCGTGTCCGAGACTGAATGCCGCGGATGACAGAAATTGAAGCCGGCGAAATAATCCGTCTATTTTGGATGGATGTGATTTGCGCACAATCAACTCAACCAAAGAAGATATAGTATAAGAAAGCGCCATGCCTAACAACGGGGAAACAACAATGAAAATAAGTATCTTATCAACTCCTGAAAATATGATTGCAGGAATGCCTCCTTTTACAAGCGCTGCGCCAACAAGCCCGCCTACGAGTGCATGAGATGAACTTGTAGGCAAGCCAAGATACCATGTAAGTATATCTACTATTATTGCACCGATAAGTCCGCATGCCACAGCGGTGAGGTCCATGAATTCAGGGTGGACAACGCCTTTACCTACAGTGGAAGCTACATTGAGACCGAATACGAGAAAGGCAATGAAGTTGAACAGCGCAGCCCATGCGACTGCGATAACAGGTGTAAGCACCTTTGTTGAAACAACGGTGGCTATAGAATTTGCTGCATCATGAAAACCATTGAGAAAATCAAAAAGTAACGCTAAAAATATAATGGCGACAAGCAGTGTCATGGCATTTTGTTATTCGGGGATGGCGGCTAAACGCCCCTTTCCCGGGGTATCGTTATAAATCAGACATTTTTTACGATAATGGCTTCGAGCACATTAGCGGCGTCTTCACATTTGTCGGTAGCTGTTTCAAGTACCGATAACACTTCTTTATTTTTCAGAATTTCAACGGCATTTTCTTTTTCCTCAAATAGCCGCGCGATGGCGCTGTCGAAAATGTCGTCAGCATGGTTTTCTATGCTGTTAATGCGTACACAGGCGGCTTTGATAATATCGGCGTTTTTAAGATTTTCCAAACCTATAACTGCGGTGTTAAGTTCTTCGGCTGCATGTTCCAATAGTTCCGCCAGGCGTGTAATGGTAGGGTCGGGTAGGGGCAGTTTGTACATTTCCATCCGTTTGGCGGAGCCGTGTATAAAATCAGCCACATCGTCAAGCGCCGAGGTAAGGGCGTGAATGTCCTCCCTGTCGAATGGCGTTATAAAAGTAGTGCCGAGTTCTATGAATATTTCGTGCGCCACACTATCCCCTATGTGTTCCAGTTTTTCAATTTCCCGCAAAATTGCCTTTCGCTTCTCCGGTTCGTTAGTATTTACCATTTGTACGAGCGTTTTGGCTATCATCACTACATTCCCGGACGCTTTTTCAAACATCGGAAAAAACTTCTTTTCTTTTGGTATCAGGAAACTGAAAAGGTTAGCCATATTAAGTAAATATGAATTTAATGTTACCGGAAAATGAAAGTGCAAAGAAAGGGAAAAAAGTAATACAGGGGTTCGTAGGCAGTTCACCTTCCATATACGCCGCCTATCTATAAATTGACAACTCACAACAATTTGTATCTTTGCGCCTCTTTAATCGCACCTAAAGCGGATAAAGCGGATACTTACGGTGGCTGTAGCTCAGATGGTTAGAGCATCAGATTGTGGTTCTGAGGGTCGTGGGTTCGATCCCCATCAGCCACCCGGAGAGAGAATGAGAGCGGAGAATGAGAGCGAGAGCCGAGAGTGAAAGTGTATTTCCTCATTCTCTCCCGATAGAAATCGGGACTGTTTCTCATTCTGAATCTTGGTATTGCCGCATTTTGCCTTAATGTAACCGCTCTGGTTGTCTATAAACGAACGATAGCCCTGTTTCTCACCTGCATCTATTCTTACACAGCTTGGAAATATCTGATTATTTGTATATTTGCACGCCAATGGGAATTACTGATACGTTTTAGACACATGATGAAACTTGAATAGCGGAGAAGACGATTCATTTTATTATATGATTAAGCATAGATACTGGTACGATGCAGTGAAAGCGAAATTCTGAAGAATCTTAATTCATTACGAACATTAAAAAATAAATTACAAGCAGCTTTGCCGAAATCCATTATGGTAAGGACATCAAAAAAAGGAGTATGCGGCTCCATTGTCAGCTTTTTGGGGATAATTTTTTCTTCAATACTTGGAATAACCCCGCGTCATACGAAGACAGGGAGTAATCAGACCCCGGATAATACGGGTTTAATGGTTAACAGTATGATTGGTAACAGGATACGGGCATATAAATCGTATGTTGATTTTGCATTGGAATTTAATAAGGGAGTAAAAGATAACCGCCTTCAAGGGTGGTCTGTCCCCATGAATGAAAAGCTAAGTATTGCTAAGAATAATTTCAAATTAGCCGGTGACGAGGATGGAAAAGAGATGTTTGAGAACATTTTCAATTCTATAGACGAGATAAGGGCAAAACAGAGGAACGGGGAGCTAATATCATCAATGGAGCTCTTTAATTTGACCGCTTCTATGAGCAGGATGCTCGAACATTCAAAGAATTCAATCGCCCGGGAAGTACAGAAAATAAAAGAGACGACATAGCCCCTCGTCGGTTCAATCGGCAAAATATAAATGCTTGCTCCCTTTTTCAGTCATTACCTTAATGGGAATAGTGCTATTTTTGTCTTATATCTAATTATGAAAGTTTGTGCATGAAGCATCTGAAAATTAAGGTTTACGGTAAGGTGCAAGGTGTATATTACAGAGCTACCGCAGTGGAGAAGGCAAAACTACATGGAATTCGCGGGTTTGTCCGGAACGAGCGTGATGGCAGCGTGTACATAGAAGCGGAAGGAGATGAGAAGGCGTTGGAAATTTATCTGGACTGGTGCCGCTTGGGTCCTTCAAGGGCAAAAGTGGAGCGCATAGAAATAGCGGAAGGCGATCCGAGACAATATATAGGTTTTATTACAATACGGGAAATGTGAATGCTGAACAGATATCCATAAATCTGCCGGCTTGCAATAAAGGCGAATACCAATGAATGATGAAGATATTAGACCAATATATCCTGCGTAAGTTTTTAGGGACTTTTATTTACTCCATCGCTCTTATCAGTATAGTAATAATAGTGTTCGACATATCGGAGAAGATGGAGGATTTTATAGATAAGCACGCCCCGCTCAAAGCCATCGTCTTTACTTATTATTGCAATTTTGTACCTTACATTGTAAACCTGTTCAGCCCTCTGTTTACTTTTATTTCGGTGGTATTCTTTACGTCGCGCATGGCGGCGCGCAGCGAAGTGGTTGCCATATTGAGCGGTGGAATAAGTTTCAAAAGATTTCTTTATCCCTACCTCGCAGGGGCTTTTTTTATTGCAACGCTGTCGTTCTATTTTAATCACGTAGTTATACCTAATGCGAACAAAAAGCGACTGGCTTTTGAGAATACGTATGTACACAATCCCTATATGAACAACAGCCAGAATATTCACCGCCAGATATCGAAAGGGGTGTTTATTTATCTGGAAAGCTTCAATAATATCCAGAATACCGGTTACAAGTTTGCATTGGAAAGGATAAGCGGTAACTTGCTTAAATACAAAATGATGAGCGATTATATAGTATGGGATACCGTAAAGAAACGTTGGAAAATTTTCGGCTACTTTATCCGTCGTTTTGCCGACGATGGAAGCCAGCAGGTATCTTCCGGCGGCGAAATGGATACTGTTCTGAATTTTACACCGATGGATTTTGTGGAGCGGCTGAACGATGTTGAAGCAATGGATTATAAGGAACTCAACAGTTATATAGAGCAGCAGCGGATGCAGGGCTCTACCAATATCCTCTATTATGAAGTGGAAAAATATAAACGTACGGCTTTTCCCTTTGCCACCTTTATTCTTACATTTATCGGCGTTTCACTTTCGAGCAGGAAGGTGAAAGGGGGAACCGGCTTACATCTCGGAATAGGGCTGTTCATCGCTTTTTCCTTTATACTGGTAATGCAGGTTTCCACTACGTTTGCCGAAGGCGGACTGCTATCGCCTCTTGTATCTGTTTGGATACCAAATATAGTTTATGGAATTCTTGCATTTTTTATGATAAGATTAGCGCCTAAATAACCGGGCGGCGTATCATAAAAATGGGAACAGAAAATGTAGCAAAGAGCAGGGGCTATAGGTCCTCAAATACATAATGCGATTTGAGCGGCGACATCCCGGTATGAATAATATAATACTCAAGTAAGCTGGCTACAAGTGATTTACGCATTTGAGCCGTTACTGAAATTGTAAAGAACTTATCCATCGGAAGGGCGATTAGTTCGCTGAATAATTTACCTTTTTCATTATCCAGATAGTTGGGATGAAAAGGCGGAACTTTCTGAAAAATACT
>JAKAOA010000029.1 GCA_021823405.1 Bacteroidota bacterium
CCGATCTAAAAGTCATAATTTTCTACGAATTGGGGTGTCGCAATTTCATTTATTACGTCAATTATTTGCTGCATTGTATTTTCATCGCCTGAAAGAAAGTTCCACAACTCATCAGCTAACAGAATTTCATCAGGTGCAAAGAATTTTGTGAAATCAATGCTATATTTCATAAAAGCATTCTTATTATATCCCGTGGGTTCGGTGCTTAAGGGGTCAAAAGGAAATGCTAAGTAGAAGAATATTTCTTTAGTTGGGTTTGCGTTTTTCAATGCAGCTTTTGCTGAAAGTATTTTATCTTTTTCGTTCTTAAAAATACCACTATTAGGCTTAACTGTCTTTATTTCAATAGCAACAATTCTTTCTATATCCTCAAAATAACAATCAGCGGTAAAATTAGGAATCTCCTTATTTTGAAGGGTATTATTCTTATATATCAATCCATTCTCTCTAAAAGTGTCAGGAGGTTGTACATTATTTTTTAAATCAGTAACTATTTCTGTAACAGTTGTCTGCTGTTCTTGGGATATTTTTAACATTTTGAACTCTCTTTTTGTACCATCGCACAAGATATGTGATACTTTTTCAAAAAAAGTTTGTCCAAGTGTAGTGTTTAATCCATGAAACCAACTACTTAAACTAATAAAAACCGGAATACTTGTTACATTTTCTTCAAGTTTATCTTGAAATGCTCTTATAAACGCCATGTGAAAAGGGGCATTTCTGATTCCTGAAGGATCATTGGGAAATGTCTTGAATCTTGTATAAAGAGTTTTAATTACTTGGAGTGCTATTGCCTCGATTTTTGCTTCTGATAATGCCATTATTTCCTTTTCATGTGAAATATTATTTCTGAATAGGCCGCCTTATCCTTTTCCGACCTGTTTAATACAGGGCGTTTAAATTGGTTATGTACTCTCATTCCTGCATTTTCGGCAATGGTAGGGTACATATTGTATTTATCATTGGCTACAAGAAACACATCGTAGTCCTCAACCAAATATTTTTTACAATTTTTCAATACGTCGCTTATTCCCTGTAAGTAGTTTTCTTTAGCTGCTTTACCTTGCCCTTTAAACATAGGTCCTATTTCCAGTTTATCTTTGCGTTCAAAGCCAAAGAGGTCGTATGCATAAGCATGCTGTTCATGATAGTCAATTAGCCCAACATAGGGGGGTGATGAAAAAATTCCTTTTATTTTTTGCTTTTCAGCTAATTCCCCAAATGCTGGATTTTTGGCTTTAAGTTCTTTAAAAATATCAATACTCCTGCTGTCGCCAGTAAGGCAGTATTGGAATGTATTGGTTCTTAATATATCAAAGTCAGCCAACCGTTTTAAAGTATCCCTGGAATATGAATCCCACCATTTAAGTATAGAAAACAGGGGCTTGCAAACTTTACCATGTTTGCCGCAATAATAAGGAGCCGTAACAGGTTCTATGAGGGTAGCAAGGTCGTAATGAGTTGTAGCCCTGCAGCTGCGAATAGTTCGGCTAAGTACAACGTTTATTATTTTTTTTGTATCAGAATTTTTGATTTTCTTTATTTCATCAAAAACAAAATGAATTTCATTCCGGATATGTTGTGAATACCATTTGTCAAGAAAAGTATCTGAATTATCCTGTCTCAACTTTACCTTATATTTTTTAACAAGCGAATTATACGCAGGTAAAAATTCCTTTTCTTTTTCAGTACCGTATTTATTCTCATTAATTAATCCCTGCCTCAATCTATATTTATATTCAGGTACGGGGAAATACTTAGTATTAAACTCATACAGAGCATGTAAAAGTTCTTCTTCAAATTGAACAGTGTGAGATTTTGACAGAAATTCCTTCAATTTATTCGTAATCCGAGCTATTTCCGCCTGCACATCTATTAAATTATATTTGGCTACCTTACAATTGGCAATTAACGCGTTAAAGATTGAAATATCAATACCTACTGCATGCATCCCAAGTTCAGACGCTTGAACCATAGTTGTTCCGCTTCCTGAAAAAGGGTCAAGTATAATATCGCCTTTCTTAAAATACGTTTCTGTTTTAAATTTATCAATATGGTTATCCAAAAAATATTCCACTAATTGAGGAATAAATTTTCCTTTATAGGGGTGTAGCCGATGTACATGCTTCGTAGTTTCGGCTTCCTTATACTGGTCGAATGACAATGCCCAATTCAAATCATTGCCCAATTGGTCCTTGTATGACATTTCCCTGTACCCATTATAGGACTTATAATACTGTTCTAAATCTTCTTTTAATACTTGGATGCTCCCCTTTTCTTCAATTTTCTTAATCCGCCCATACTGAATTAAATAAGAAATATTGGAAGTAGTTACCATCCTTCCAATATGCTTTGTAGCCCATACACTGGCCTCTTTAATACTTAATATTTCTTCAGTTTCAATCATCCGTATAGTTCCTAATTCCTTTCATGTTCATCCATCAAAAACAAAAATAACTCTTTCGGTCCGTGTGCGCCTTTAACGAGTGTTTTTTCTATATCGGCTGTCTGGCTCGGACCGGTTATTACTGTTATCTGCGATGGGAAATTCCCTCCGTATTTTTGCTGGATAAGGTTGTACCCGTCAGCCAGATTATATACGAGTTGCGATAAGTTTGCAACCACAATATGCACGTTGGAATAGACCGGGAGGCGCCTTCCTGCATTCAGCCGCGAACTTACCATAATACTGCCTGTTCTGGCAATAAGGTATTCGCAGCTCGTAATTCCTATGTTAGCATTCAGCAGTTCACTATCTGATGATGAAAATGCAATACCATTCCGTTTCAGTAAATCTTGCAGCGGCTGGTCTGCGCAATAAATATTGTCCCATTGCCTTTCCATGATGATATGAGCGAGAGATTTAGCAAAATCTTCTCTTTTTTCACAGAAAATGAAGTTTCCTGTAAGGGCGCTGAAATTTTTTGCAAAGAGTATTTCAAGAGATTCTCCTTCGGGCGGTGAGGCGTATATTTCGGCTTTGGAGTCGGCGGTGGAAAAGTCCGCCTCCGATTTATGGATAAGCGCGCTTCGTACAGCTTTTAATACTTTTTCGCGTGAAGTGCTCTCTTTCATTATTTTTGCTTCATCAAGCGTTTTTTACGATCCGCTAATTGTCGCTCTTCTTCCCAAATTAGTTTCAACGTAAGCCGTTCATTCTTTCATTTTTTTATCCAAACAACGTAGGATTTTGACCTGATGCATTTGGATCGGGTAGTTTTTCAGAGGGCGGTGTTTCAGTTTTTTCCGGTTCCTTCTTGCCGTTGCCGCTAAAGGCGGGAACAGTTGGTTTTTCTCCGTCTGCTTCACCTTTTTTCGCATCCACCGAACCATTTGTTCCTGTCGTGTGGGTTGCACCTGTATCATTATTAGTTCCAGGGGCTGCCGTAGTAATGGTGGCGGAACCATTAGAAGCACCTGTAGAACGCTTTGATACCGGTACAGGGGTTTCCTTTTCAAACGGGCGTTTTCCCATAATGCGCTCGAGGTCTTCCTTAAATATTACTTCTTTGTCGAGCAACAGGTTAGCCAGTTCGGTGAGATGGTCTTTATGCTCGAGAAGCATATTCCTCGTTTTGTTATATGCCGCTTCAATCATAGCGCTAACTTCGCTGTCTATTATTTCGGCTGTTTTTTCGCTATAAGGTTTTGTAAAAGCATACTCGGAATTGCCGCTGGAATCGTAGAAACTTATATTCCCTATTTTTTTATTCAATCCGAAATAGGTAACCATGGCGTACGCCTGTTTTGTTATTTTCTCAAGGTCGCTTAAAGCGCCTGTCGATATTCTTCCGAATATAATTTCTTCGGCTGCCCTGCCTCCAAGAGCCGAGCATATCTCATCCATCATCTGTTCGGGAGTGCTTATTTGCCGTTCTTCAGGCAGGTACCAGGCGGCACCGAGTGATTTGCCGCGCGGTACTATAGTAACTTTCATTAGAGGATTAGCGTGTTCCAGCAGCCAGCTAACTACTGCGTGACCGGCTTCGTGGTATGCTATCACCTTTTTCTCGCTTGGGGTTATAAGTTTATTCTTTTTCTCCAGTCCGCCCACCACTCTGTCTACTGCATCAAGGAAGTCCTGTCGGTCTATAAGTTTTTTATCACGGCGGGCTGCTATGAGAGCTGCTTCGTTGCATACATTGGCAATATCGGCGCCTGAAAAACCCGGCGTTTGTTTTGCAAGAAAGTCCACATCGACTGAAGCATCTGTTTTAAGAGGTTTAAGGTGTACCTTGAAGATATCCTTTCTTTCTACCACATCTGGCATGTCAAGGTAAATCTGCCGGTCGAATCTTCCAGGGCGCATTAATGCTCTGTCTAAAATGTCGGCGCGGTTAGTAGCAGCCAGTATGATGATACCGCTTGTATTGGTGAATCCATCCATTTCGGTAAGCAGCTGATTAAGGGTGTTTTCTCTTTCATCATTAGCGCCCTGGGCTATATTTCTGCCCCGCGCCCTGCCTATAGCATCTATCTCATCGATAAATATAATACATGGCGCCTTTTCTTTCGCCTGGCGGAACAGGTCGCGTACTCGGGATGCGCCTACTCCGACAAACATCTCCACAAAATCGGAACCGGAAAGTGAAAAGAAAGGAACTTTGGCTTCGCCTGCAACTGCCTTTGCGAGCAGAGTTTTACCGGTGCCGGGAGGTCCTACAAGCAGAGCGCCTTTAGGTATCTTGGCGCCCAGGGCAACATATTTTTGGGGATTTTTAAGAAAGTCAACTATCTCTTTTATTTCTACTTTGGCTTCGTCAAGTCCGGCTACGTCATTAAAGGTGATATTTACATTGGTATCTTTATCGAACAGCGTCGCTTTCGACTTACCAATGCTGAAGATTTGGTTTCCGGGTCCGCCGCCCATACGCCGCATAAAAAATACCCATATCAGGACTAAAAGGGCGACAGGGATAATCCATCCGAGGAGGTCTGTCACTTCAAATCGCGTTACTTTGTCGGGGTATATCTTCTCATCGTCAGGGAAACCCTTTTCGGCATCGTTGAGCATTTGATAGAAACTGTCGGCGCTCAATATTTTTATTCTATATTGCGCTCCGCCCCCACCGCCAATCTGGTGATCTTCGAAATGTTTGAACTTATCGAGAGCAAGAGCTTCAGCGGTGAGATATATTTCGGCGTAATCGTTATTTACCACTGTTATTTTCGAGACATAGTGCGGAACAAGTAATGTGGTTACAAAATTAGGGAAGGTGATTTCTTCTTCCGAGAAATTCATGCTTCCTATCTCCGCAATAACCAGAATTACGGCAACAATAATACCCCAAACCCAGTATATATTGAAACGAGGACGTTGCGGTTTTTTCGATAATGGCAGTTTTGACCTGTCTCCGGGCGTCTGATTCGCCGGTATTTCAGGTTTTTTATTTGTATCGCTCATATTTAATTTTGAATTCAACATTGTTCTCTAAAGTAATTTCTTCCTTTTCGGCGTCTGCCCATAAATTTTCGATGTTGTAAAATTTACGGAATTCCGGCTGGAATATATGTACTACCACATCTACATAATCAAGTAATATCCATTCTGCATTTTCGTATCCTTCATGATGATAAACTCTTTCCCCGGTTGTTCTAAAAACCATTTCTTCAACCGAATGCGCTATCGTATCAACTTGCACCGCCGAATCACCTTCGCATATCACAAAATAGTCGCAAACACCTCCGGAAACCTTACGCATGTCGAGCCGGACTATATTTTTACCCTTTTTTTCGATTATGCCCTGAATTACGGCGTCTTTCAGCAGAACAGGTTTCTGTTCTTTCCCAGTTTTAAGCATTCTTCTGTTTTCCGGTATGTTCTTTTGGTGTTATTTTTCCCTATTTTAGCGAGAAAGTTATTAACTTGTTACAAAGATAGTAATTTTATAGTTTCGCCGCATTAAATTCAATATAATGGTTCGCTGTTGCATGCTTCTGTTTCATAATTATGTCCACCTATAATTTTTGTCCATTATCAATACATTATTCATAGGACATACTGTTTCAAAACTTGAAAAGGTGGATTCCACCAACCAGTTTCTGCGCCAATTGATTGCGGAAGGGGATGTGGCTGAAGGATTTGTAATAGACGCACTGGAACAGTATGCAGGTAGAGGACAAAGAGGAGCCAGCTGGTACAGCGAACCGGGCGCTAACCTTACTTTGAGCATTGCTCTGCGCCCTGTTTTTTTGATTGCCTCAGACCAGTTCTGGATTAGTAAAGCTGTTGCTCTAGGAGTTGCCGGTTTTGTATCGACAGTTTTGCTTACCGAATATAAAGGTAGCTGCAAAGTAGAAATAAAATGGCCCAACGATATTCTTGTTAACGGAAGAAAGATTGCAGGTATTCTTATCGAAAATATTCTGGAGAACTCCAGAATAAGGTATTCTATAGCCGGAATAGGTCTAAATATAAACCAGAAAAGGTTTGATCCCGCGTTGCCAAATCCTCTGTCGCTCGCACTACTTACGGGCAATGAATACGATTTGAACAGTTGTATGGAAGGACTTTGCATTTCTATCGAAAAGTATTATCTTATGGTGCGGAACTCAACTTTTAAAGAGGTAGACGCTCTTTATCATCAAATACTTTACAGAAAGGATATCCAAAGCCAATTTTCGTTAGGAGGGAGGCAATTCAGCGGGACCATAAAACAGGTAACTCAAGAGGGACATCTTCTACTGGATGCACCGGAACTAAAATCAGGGCAGGATAATGAGAAATTTTTCAGGGTTATGGATCTAAAACAGCTGCAATTTCTATAAATAATGCGGGTAGTAATACAGAGGGTGTCAGAAGTTACGGTAACCGTTGAAGGACAGTTGAAGGGTGCATGTGGTAAAGGGCTGATGATTTTGGCAGGAATAGAGGAATCGGATACTCAAGAAGATATCGATTGGCTTAGCCGTAAGATTGTAAACATGCGAATATTCAATAACGATGAAGGGAAAATGAATTTGTCGGTAAAAGAGGTGAATGGCGGAATACTTGTAATTAGCCAGTTTACACTATTCGCAAGCACACAAAAGGGTAATCGTCCATCCTTTATCAGGGCAGCCCGCTCCGAAAAAGCAATACCACTGTACAATAAATTTGTAACGGCAATGGAACGCGAACTGGGGAAACCGGTTGCCACCGGAGAATTTGGCGCTCACATGATAGCAAGTTTGACGAACGATGGACCGGTAACCATTATAATAGATTCAAAAATCAAAGAATAAATTCGCCCTATTTGCCACGCCTTTTAAGGCGTGGTAAACATAATTTTCCTTATTTTTGGCTTTAGCCAAAAATATTGTACTTGTGCCTTATATCAATACCCTTATCCATTTCATTTGGGCAACTAAAAACCGCCGGCCGATTATATCGAAGGAGTTAAAACCAATTCTTTTAAATCATATTAAGGAAAACAGCATTGGAAATGGAATTTTTATTGATATACATAATTGTGTCAAAGAATATATTCATCTTCTTATTTCACTCGGCGCATCACAATCAGTATCAAAAACTGCACAACCGATAAAAGGTGAAGCATCCCATTGGGTTAATAAACAAAAGTTAATAAAAGACCAATTTGAATGGCAAGAAGAATACATAGCTCTGTCAGTAAGTTATTCTGCAGCTTAAAATGTTATAAGATATATCAGGACTCAAGCGCAACATCACTATAAAACAACATTTCCGGAGGAATACGATGCATTTTTGAGGGTGAACAATCTTATTGCCCAGGATCCGGCTAAAGCCGGAAATGTTGAAGGGGCTTATCTGCCACGCCCTGAAGGGCTTGGCAATTAGGGCGATGAAGACGCGGAAATTAGGTAGAAATAGAAAACTAACTCACAACTTTTAATATTATGACCATTACTCAAGCTCAAAAGTTCGTTGACGACTGGATACAAGAGCACGGTGTTCGTTATTTTAACGAACTAACTAATATGACAATGCTTACCGAGGAGGTGGGGGAAGTAGCAAGGATTATAGCAAGAAGGTATGGCGAACAGTCCTTCAAAAAAACAGATAAGGGAAAAGACCTCGCGGAAGAATTGGCAGATGTATTGTTTGTCCTTATATGTCTCGCCAATCAAACAGGAATTGACTTGCAGAAGGCATTTCTTAAAAACATTGAAAAAAAGGGAAAACGCGATAAATACAGACATAAGAAAAACAGAAAACTACGGGAATAACCTCGAATCCACAAGCCGGAAAGTCAATTATAAAAAGCGGGTGTTAAAACTTATTTATCTTTAACCTCTCATAATTACTGACCAATAGTTCTTAACCCTTAACTCAAATATGTATGTCCCTGTGGAGAAAAAAGTCAATAAATAAATTGTTAGCGGATGCCGGCAATACCGAACACGGACTAAAGAAAACTTTGAGTGCATGGTCGCTTATAGCGCTTGGAATAGGTGCGATTATCGGGGCCGGTATATTTGTTCAGACCGCACGCGCTGCGGCGGAATGCGCAGGAAGCGGTGTGCTGCTTTCATTCGTCTTCGCCGCTATAGGATGCCTTTTTGCAGGTTTATGCTATGCCGAGTTCGCCTCCATGATACCTATAGCCGGAAGCGCATATACCTATGCATATACCACAATGGGGGAGCTGGTGGCATGGATAATCGGTTGGGCGCTGGTACTGGAATATGCCATCGGGGCTGCCACAGTAGCTATTGCCTGGTCTGAATATCTTAATAAGTTGTTCGGCGGGGTTATCCCTTACGCATTCTGTCACTCGCCTTTTGAAAGCCCCTCTGCGCTCGGTGAGCACGGTATTATTAATCTTCCGGCTCTGTTCATTTTGCTTTTGCTTTCTTTGTTGCTAATTCGCGGCACACAGGAATCGGCGAGGGTGAATGCAGTAATCGTATGTATAAAAGTAACCATCGTTCTTGCATTTATCTTTGTCGGCTGGCAATTTATCAAACCCGAAAACCATACACCGTTTCTCATACCCGCAGGACAGCCCCCTATAGCAGGTCATGACTATTCACTGCCATTTAATCACGGATGGCTCGGGGTTCTTCATGGTGCAGGCATTGTATTTTTTGCTTTCATCGGCTTTGATGCAGTATCTACAGCAGCACAGGAGACGAAAAACCCAAAACGCGATATGCCTATTGGAATACTTGGTTCACTTGCTATTTGCACAGTCCTTTATATTTTATTCTCATGGGTAATTACCGGAGTAGCTCCTTATACCGATTTTCTGAAGCATGGCAAGGAGGCTTCGGTAAGCTATGCTGTATCAACATATATGACTGGGTATAACTGGCTTGCTTCCGCAGTTACAATCGCTATCCTTGCGGGGTTTTCGTCTGTGATACTAGTTATGCTTCTTGGTCAGTCCAGAGTATTTTATTCCATGGCGACTGATGGACTGCTTCCTAAAGTATTCTCCGACCTTCACCCGAAATTCAGAACTCCTTATAAATCCAATATCATACTGTTCCTCTTTGTCGGGTTATTTGCAGGATTTATTCCCGAAAGCGTAGCAGGCGATTTAACATCAATAGGCACGCTACTCGCATTCACACTTGTTTGTTTGGGAATCATTATCATGCGCAGGAACGATCCCGAACGTCCTCGCCCCTTCCGTACACCATGGGTTCCTTTCATACCTATTATGGGTATCTGCGTTTGCCTTGCCATGATTATAGGACTTGATACCAGAACCATTCTTACAGCTATTTCTTGGATGATACTTGGACTTGTTGTATTCTTCTCATATAGCCGACATCACAGCAATATTGCAAAAGAAAATATAGATAAAAACGTTCGGTAAACCCTTAAAGCGGACAAGGAGATTTACCGCATAAACCTACCCTCTCTTCTCTGCATTTACTTCTTTAATTACCCTCTATCATACGGGCGAGTTTGGTGCGGGGAAAAATTGCCGAATAAATTTCGAATGGGAATAGAAGAATGCCGGAAGCATACGTTGAGGAGTTAAAGTTCTCACTTATGAAAGGATTTTTGATAAGCATATATCGATAACCTGCAACTACGTAAAATCCGAACAGGTAATTACCGAATTTGTTCTTTAAAAAATCATAATCCACCTCAATTTGCGGCTCCAATGGCATGATAAAATGACTGTCCTTTGATAATTGTGCTGAATTTTTAGTGTATGAATAACTTGAACTCCCCCAACCCATTGAAACGGGAATATCTATTTCCCAGTGCTTCTGCAGCCGTATAATATACTCGGCATAATAAGAAAAATAATCGAAATTTAACTCTTCAGAAACCGTCTGTCCTTCGATGGTTTCATTCTTAGTGGTAAAGCTGTTCAGTGCATTGAACCCGCCGCCTATGGCAAACTTGCGGCTGAAGCATACCCCCGACATGAAGCCGAAAATGGTAGCGCCGCTTTTGCCGATATACGAATTACGCGTATTGAAGCTGAATGTAAAACCTCCTTTGCGCCCGATAGCCGCCTGTATACTGTCTAGAAATTGGGCATGGCAGGCGGTAAAAATTAGAGTGAAGGTGATGAGTAATGGAATTTTTTTTCTCATTTTATCCCATCAATGCTTTGTTATTTCACCTGTATATTCCTCCATCTCAAAAACTCCCAAAATATGTTTCTGCAACTTTTCCCGCACTTCATGCAGTGCAACCGGCTTTCCCAATTCATTTCCTATGGATGTTACCGCTTTTCCGCTTATACCGCAAGGAATTATCAAAGAAAAATAGTTGAGGTCCGTATTCACATTGAGCGCCAGACCGTGCATGGTTACCCAATGGCTGGTTCTTACTCCCATAGCGCAAATTTTCCGGGCTTTGGTTATATTACCGGCATCAAGCCACACGCCTGTCATCCCGTTCAGCCGCTCCCCATTTATTCCATATTCGTTTAGCGTTCGTATTACCGCCTCTTCCAACGCACGCATATAACGGTGTATGTCGGTAAATATATAGTCGAGGTTAAAAATGGGGTATGCCACTAGCTGTCCTGGTCCGTGATATGTTATGTCGCCGCCGCGATTAATCTTATAAAATGAGGCATGCTTCTCGCTTAGCTGTCGTCCTGTTACGAGTAAATTTTTCTCGTCGCCGCTTTTGCCAAGAGTAAAAACATGCGGGTGTTCACAAAAAAGCAGGTAATTGCCCGTGAACTGTCGCTCTTCTTCAGGTAATTCGCGGTTTTTAAGTTTGGCGGCTATAACATTTTTAAAAAGAGATTCCTGATAATCCCATGCCTCCTTATAATCAATGTTGCCAAGGTTCTGAACAAGCGTCCTTTTATGCGACTTCATTTTTCTGAAAGTTCCTTTTTCAGGCGGTCTATTACTTTGATGTCCATAGCATCAACCTTTCTCATTTCTGCGAGATATAGCGACAGCCAGTCGCCTAAGTGTATCCAGTAAAAAATTTTCTCAACGGCGTTCTTGCCTTTAGGATAGATTTCAATAACGTCACCGGCATGAATCTCAAATATCTTTTTGCAAATTTCAATCCGCAGTTCATTGCGCGGGTGTTCATCAGTATCGCGGAAAAGAATAACCGCCAAGTCGGAATATTTACGGCTCCATCCCACCAATTCATTATGGTTCATCTCGGGCAGAACGTGATGCCAGCACAAAATCTTGGCGTTCTCGTTAAACTGCTGCCGTAAACGTATGGCAACCCCTTCATGCAGCGAAGTGGAATATATGACCGGCATTTTTTCTTTTAGCCGCCCGGCTATCAAATGCGCCTCCTTTTGTATGAATTCCTGTTCACGCTCCAGCAGGTTAGCCGCTTCCAGTATATGAGATGTATGGACAGGCGCCATCCCGTAAAATGCAAGACAGTGCAATATTTGCGTGAGTGAATAGCCCAGACAAGCTCTTGGTGGCATGCCGGACGGTACTAAAACATACGACCCGTCTTGCTTTGCCAATTCAAGCAGCTGACCGCCCGAGGTAATGCAAACAATATGGGCATCGCGTTCTTTCGCCTGTTTGAATGTTTCAAGCGTTTCCTCTGTATTACCTGAATAGGAGGAACAGATAACGAGCGTATGTTTGTTCACATAAGCGGGTATCGAATAACTTTTAACTATATCTATTGGCAGGGTTGATTCGCCATGGAGTATCTCCTTTGCTATAGTTCCGCCGATACCCGACCCCCCGAGACCGCATATAAGCACGTTTTCCAGATGATTAGAAGGCGCGGTAAGAACTGCCTTACCGGCAAGAGCCACCGCCTCCTTAAGTTGAGCAGGGAATCGTAATATTAATTCTTTCATCATGGTTCAAAAATAGTCAAAAAACAGGAAATTATACCGACTACAATCGAATTTGCGAAAATTCACAAATTCAAAACATCGGTATAACTGCGTGCACGAGGATTTTGCAATTGCAAAATCTTCTGTAATCAGTATACCTCCCTTCCGCAGTGTTGGCAGTATAAGCCAATCGTCTATTAATTGAATATTTATTTTTGTTGTTTTTACTGTTTCACTGGTTCGGAGTATTAATGGATAATTTATAAGGCAGAAACGATGGTATAGCGCCCGTAAGTGATTTTGCGACCACATGCCGTAATAACCAAAGCATGGCTCAACGCAAAATAACTGTAAGGTCAGTCATACTGACAGTAATGTTTTGTATCTTCATTCATTGTCGGTATATTGTCGGATATTGATAGTTTTGTATGAATTTTAAAACAGATTTAGGTAATCGGGAAAATGAATCCTACAGGAATGATAAGATTATACCGACCACAATTAAACCCGATAGCTATCGGGTTGCTAAAATTCACAAATTCAAAGCATCGGCATAACTGCCCGTTCAGGTATTTTACTTTGGCAAAATCACCTACGAGCATTTTATATACATGAAAAATGCAGTTTATTATCTGAATCCGGAGAGAGTGATATAAATTATCAGAATTATTAACTATGCGAATAAAAGAAGAATTAGAAAAAAGAATTTTAGTACTGGACGGCGCCATGGGAACCATGATACAGCGTTATAAACCCACCGAAGATGACTACCGCGGTACGCGCTATAAAGATTTCGAACACCCGCTTAAAGGCAATAACGATCTGCTTTCAATAACCAAGCCGGAATGGATTGAAGAAATACACCGCGCCTACCTCGATGCAGGAGCTGACATTATTGAAACCAATACCTTTAACTCCAATCCCATTTCGCAGGCGGATTACCATTTGAGCGAACTTACCTACGAACTGAATGTGGCGGCGACAAAGATTGCCCGTAAGGCGGTGGATGACTATAATAGGAAGAATCCGGCAAAACCTCGTTTTGTTGCCGGCGCCATAGGTCCTACGAACCGCACCGCATCTCTATCGCCTAACGTGAACGATCCCGGTTATAGGGCGGTAACCTTCGACGACCTGAAAAACGGATATACGGAACAAATAAAAGGGCTGGCGGATGGAGGCGCAGACCTGTTCCTGATTGAAACCATTTTTGACACGCTGAATGCCAAAGCTGCACTGTTTGCACTCGAAAGCTATTTTGAAGAAACTGGTAAACACTTGCCAATAATGGTTTCCGTAACGATAACGGATGCAAGCGGCAGAACATTATCCGGGCAAACCATCGGCGCCTTTCTTACCTCCGTACGACATGCCAATATACTAAGTATAGGTCTAAACTGCGCATTAGGAGCCAAAGAAATGCGCCCCTACCTTGAAGAACTTTCGGGAAAAGCGCCATTCTATATAAGCGTATATCCGAATGCCGGGTTGCCTAACCAGTTTGGAGAATATGATGAGACACCCGAAAGTATGGAGTTTCAGTTGAACGACTTCTTAAATAACGGATTTGTAAATATAGTAGGCGGATGCTGCGGAACTACACCCGAACATATAAAAAGGATAGCAGCTATCGCTTCTAAAAACGCTCCGCGCCGGAAACCGCAGCCCGACACACTCTTTCATTTAAGCGGACTGGAGGAGGTTACGCTTTTCCCGGGAAGCAACTTTATGAATATAGGGGAACGCACAAATATTACCGGCTCAAAGAAGTTTGCTAAACTTATTACCTCCGGCGATTATGAGGGCGCACTCGCCATAGCCCGCGACCAGGTTGAAGGGGGCGCACAGGTAATAGATATTTGCATGGACGAAGCAATGCTCGACTCGAAAGCGGCTATGGTAAGATACCTTAACCTGATTGCATCGGAACCCGATATTGCCAAACTGCCGGTAATGATAGATTCTTCAAAGTGGGAAGTAATAGAAGCAGGGTTAAAATGTTTGCAGGGAAAAGGCATTGTGAACTCCATCAGTTTGAAGGAGGGTGAAGAAAAGTTTAAAGAACAAGCGCGTAAAGTGAAAAAATACGGGGCGGCAGCAGTGGTCATGGCGTTTGATGAAAAGGGACAAGCCGACACCCTGGAGCGCCGCATGAATATTTGCGAACGCGCCTACCGTATACTCACAGAGCAGATAGCGTTTCCGCCGCAAGACATAATCTTCGACCCAAACATATTCCCTGTTGCAACAGGGATGGATGAGCACAGACGTAATGCTATCGACTATTTTGAGGCGACAAAATGGATTAAGAAAAATCTGCCTTACGCAAAAGTCAGCGGCGGCGTCAGTAATGTCTCATTTTCATTCCGAGGCAACGACGTTGTGCGCGAAGCCATTCATTCCGCCTTTCTATACCATGGTATAAAAGCGGGTATGGATATGGGGATAGTAAACCCCGGCATGTTGCAGATATATGATGAAATTCCCAAAGAATTGCTTAAGCTTGTGGAGGATGTTTTACTCGACCGCACGGAAGACGCTACGGAAAATCTGCTTGCATTTTCTGAAACCGTGAAGACCAAAGGGAAAAAAGTGGAAGCGGAAGCCCAATGGCGAACATTACCCGTTAAGGAACGACTGTCGCACGCTCTGGTGAAAGGTATAACGGAATATATAGAACAGGATACCGAAGAAGCGCGGAAAAATTATTCCCGGGCGCTGGAAGTAATAGAAGGACCATTGATGGATGGCATGGCTATTGTAGGAGACCTGTTCGGTTCGGGCAAAATGTTTTTGCCGCAGGTGGTTAAGAGCGCACGCGTAATGAAAAAAGCTGTTGCCTATCTAACCCCTTACATGGAAGCGGAGAAGCAACAGGGGGCATCTCCGGCAGGTAAGATACTTATGGCTACGGTAAAGGGGGATGTGCATGATATTGGTAAGAATATTGTGGGCGTTGTACTGGGATGCAATAATTACCAAGTAGTAGATATGGGGGTTATGGTGCCATGCGAGAAAATACTGGAAAAGGCATTGGAAATTAATCCCGATATAATCGGCGTAAGCGGACTGATAACCCCATCACTCGATGAGATGGTTCATATAGCGAAAGAAATGGAGCGCACCAAACTTTCAATACCGTTGCTGATAGGAGGCGCAACTACATCAAAAGTACATACCGCTGTAAAAATAGCGCCCGAATATTCGAAACCGGCAGTTTATGTGAACGACGCTTCAAGGGCTGTAAACGTTGTAAGCGCTCTCTTGTCGGAAAAAAAGAACGCATATTTTGAAAAGGTAAAAAACGAATACGAAGAGTTGCGGAAATTGCACGCGAATAAACAATCGGATGTAAAGTACATTACCCTTGACGAAGCGAGGGCGAACAAATTCATTACCGAGTGGGGTTCAGTTCAAATTACCAAACCGACAATTTTCGGAAATAAAGTTTATAAAAACTTCCCAATTAGCGAGATAGCGGCGTATATTGACTGGACGCCATTCTTTCATGCCTGGGAGATGAAGGGAAGCTACCCGAAAATATTAAGCGATCCTTTAAGGGGGAGCGAGGCATCAAAGTTATTCAGAGATGGCAAGGAATTACTTAAAAAAATAATTGAACGGCAATGGCTTACCGCCAATGCGGTGATAGGATTTTATCCTGCCAATACAGTGGGCGACGATGATATAGAACTATATGCCGATGACACGCGAAAAAAGATTATCGCCACTCTGCATACGCTTCGGCAACAGACAAAAAAACCGGAAGGAACGCCTAATCTTGCCTTGGCGGATTTCATAGCTCCTAAGGAAACAAATATTAAAGATTACATAGGTGCATTCGCAGTTACTGCGGGTATAGGGATAGAAAATCAGCTTGCAAAATTTGAAAAAGATCATGACGACTATAGTGCCATCATGCTGAAAGCGCTTGCCGACCGGCTGGCGGAAGCATTCGCCGAACTTATGCATCTTAAAGTACGAAAAGAACTTTGGGGGTACGCCCCCGGCGAAAATTTAGGGAATGAAGAGCTCATTAAAGAAACCTATCGGGGAATACGCCCTGCGCCCGGTTATCCCGCCAGTCCCGACCATACCGAAAAACGTCTGCATTTCGACCTGCTTCAAGTGGAAAAGAATACCGGTATAAAGTTAACCGAAAGCATGGCGATGTATCCTGCAGCAAGTGTCAGCGGGTTGTATTTTGCCCACCCGGACGCTCAATATTTCGCTCTCGGAAAAATAACAAAGGAGCAGGTAACCGATTATTCCAGACGTAAAGGAATAACCTTGGAAGAAGCGGAAAAGTGGCTGCGACCCATTCTAAGCTATTAAGTTAAGATGCTTATACTGCCCACGATTTTGCATTCATCGCCCGTAAGACGACCTCATGATTGCCTCTCCTTGGGAGAGAAAGAGTGAAGGCGAAAATAGTTCAACTTTAACTTATTCCTGTCTTAAAGATGGGGGGAATTATACTCTACGATCCACCTTATACTGGTGTAGAAAAACTCTGATTTTAAATGGCCGAAATTTGGGGAAACCGACAAATTCCTGAAGGCATGTGTAGCAGCAGACCGCCTGAATAAATGGCTTAAACCTTTAAGGTTATTAGAATGGATAATCCTGTTGATTTTATGAATAACAGGAAAACAATTGCGGTTTTTAAAATTAGAAAAAAGTGGTAATGCTACCGATTCAGTGAAATACGATGAAGTGCGTTCATGTATATAGTTCTTAACGATTAAGTTATATTTGAACCCTTTTAATAAGAGAACTGTGACAAAATTTCATAAACTCATCGTCTCGGAAGTGGTTAAAGAAACGCCGGACTGCGTTTCGGTGGCTTTTGATGTTCCTGCCGAACTAAAAAATGACTATTCCTACATACAGGGGCAGCATTTAACCCTTAAACTAATGATAGGGAGCGAGGAGGTAAGGCGTTCCTATTCAATATGCAGTAGTGCGTTAATTAACGAGCCGCTTCGTGTTGCCGTAAAAAGAGTAAAAAACGGCAAAGCATCTAACTTCATTAACGATAACATTAAAAAAGGGGAAGCCATAGAGGTGATGACGCCTACCGGCAATTTCCATACCGAACTAAAATCGACAAACCGTAAACTATACGTGCTATTTGCCGGCGGCAGCGGAATTACCCCTATGTTCTCGATTATCCGTACCACCCTTATTGCCGAGCCGGGGAGCAGGTTACTACTTTTTTACGGTAATTACAGCGAAACGCAGACCATATTTAAAAAGCAGCTTGACGAACTCACCGACGCCAATAAGGAGCGGTTCATACTCCGGTATATGTACGAAAAACCTGAAAATAGTGCATTCCCGGTGCAGTTTACCGGATTAATGAATAAAGAAAAGGTGAAGGAATTATTGGCTTCCCATAATGAGATAACACCGGTTGCCGAATACTTTATCTGCGGTCCGGGGGCAATGATGGACCAGGTAAAGGCAGCGCTTGAAGAGAATAATGTGAACAGACATTTTATCCATATCGAATACTTCAATGCGGCAGTGGAGGAGGTGAAACAGGAAACCCCGCGACATGACGAGGCGAGAATGAGCGATGTAACGGTTATAATGGATGGAAGAGAAACAGTTTTCCGGTTATCATCGGGCGGTAAGGCAATACTTGATGCAGCTATTGATGCGGGGGTGGATGCTCCATTTTCCTGCAAAGGGGCGGTGTGTGCAACATGTAAGGCAAAGCTTAGAGAAGGGAATGTAAAGATGGACCTGAACTATGCGCTTACCGACGACGAAGTGGCCGAAGGTTATATCTTGACTTGTCAGTCGCATCCGGTTACACCTATAGTGGTAGTAGATTATGACCAGGTTTAACACAACCAAAATGATGAAGAAAGTATTGCACCGACTAAAATCGGAGGCAGTATACCGACCACAATTGAACCCGATAGCTATCGGGTTGTTAAAATTCGCAGATTCAATGCATCTGTATAACCGCCCGTTCAGATATTTTACATTCGTAATAACTCTCGCGAGCAGTATAAAAGCAGGAAGGACGGGGTATAAAAGAGATATGATAAATGGAATATTTACGATACTCTTCTGTTTGCTGCTCGTTTCCTGCGGTGGGAACGGAGGCAGCGCTAATAGGGGGGCAGTTTCAGCCGGCGATGAAACCTCGGCGTATCCCGAAGGGAAAAAGATTTATCAGCAGAACTGTATAACTTGCCATAATTCAGACGGGCAAGGCACGCCGGGTATGTACCCGCCGCTGGCAAAATCAGATTTTCTGCTTGCCGATAAAAACAGGGCTATTCAGCAGGTACTGAAGGGCTCGTCGGCGGAGTATCTTGTAAACGGCGCCACCTATACCGGAATGATGCCCCCGCAACCGCTGAATGACCTTGAGGCGGCGCAGGTTCTTAACTATGTGTTGCATTCTTGGGGCAATAACGGTGTTGTTCTTACCGAGGCGGATGTAAAAGCGGTTCGCGATACCTTAAAACTGAAAAACTGACTTAAAGACAGAAACTGTAGCATTGTAGCCGGTTGTACAAAATGATAAACTCATAGTTTTTCATCCAGCCCGTATAGAATAGGGTTACCTTTAATGGTTCTTACATCGAAGTCGTCTATAAAGAAGTTCCTTTTCCCTTTGTTCCAGATATAGATTTTCACCACAGCGTCGGACAAGTTGAAATTAATATCCGATAACTTAATGGTATGAAACGCCTTAATCCATTTTTCCCTTACACCAAGCATTACATAATCGCCAATGTCGGAGGCGCGCCAGTCAACCTGCTTGCCATCCGATTCAATGGTGGAAACGATGAATATGTTGTCCGCCGGTGAAACGGGATAGAACATAACCGAGGCGGTAATAATGTCGTTCTTATTGCTAATCATGTCGCTTAATTTACAGGTGAATCCCGGTCCGTATTCGCGTGTAGAATCCATTTTTAAGGAATGGGCGGCGGAAAAGGACACTGAATCAACTATAGGTGGCTGGTTACCGTTGTCCCAGTATTTAATTCCTGTTGTTTCAAAGTTATTGTCCGAGTGGAAAGAATAAGGAGAAGGATATTTACCTGAATCGGATGATAAGAGATAAAAGGTTCCGCCATAGAAATTGTATTGTTTTACAATATAAGGATAATAGGAAAGCAGGACGGGGATGCGGTTAAAGCCGCTTTCCGCCATTACGGTATATGAGAGAAATTCTTTGCGGTTTTCTTTTAAAAAATCGGTAAGGGTAACCATATCCATCGCGGAATCAATTGTAACAAATGAGGTATCGAGTCCATATTTCTTTATATAAAACTTCTCATTTCTTGTCCCATCGCGGTCCAGTTCCATCATAGTAATTGAACGGCGGCTACCGAGTGCGCGATGTACTGAATCGGTAAGCAGGGCATTCTGCTCTATGGGGGCGCGGTAAAAAATATCGTAATGTCTTCTTTCAAATGTCAGCGAGTAAACATTTACAGCGCAAACCATAAGCACAGCGAGGGTATTGAATAGTCCTTTCATTTCGGGAAGAAGACCAAACAGCGCCAGCATCAAAAATGGAAAACTGAAGAGCAAGACCGAAGATTTCAGTAAGGGGCTTACCAGACGCGAGTAATAAAAACCAGTAAGAAACGTAATAATGAACCAGGCGAGAGAGATATAGAAATAGCGGTTTGGAGGATTTCTTTCCCATATTCTATATATAATACCGAATAATACGAGGGCGCCGGTACAGCATTCTACATAAGGAGAAAACTGAAGTACATATTCAAGATAGGTGATGATATAATCATTGCGGGGAGGTCCGAGCCAGTTTCCAATGCCCTTTTTACTTAGTTGGTCGAAGAAAATGTGGAGATGCGGGATATAGAGGACAAATATCATAATGCCTGCCGCGACGTATCTGATACGGTAATCTCTGTTTACGAAGATAATACCTGTAATGGCGGAGATGATAACAAGTAATAGGCAAAAGTGATGGGTATAGGCGCAGCATGATGCAAATAGAACGTATAATGCCCAATGGAGATCATACTTCTTTCCGGGTTTGAACACAATTTGAGTCCAGTGGTAGGCCATGGCAAGAGTAAAAAACAAACCGGGAATCATTGGTCTGGCAAGCTGGCTCCAGATGATAAAGTATTGCAAGGTAGCAGTGTATGCGGCGCATATAAGCCCCGACGAATCGTTAAACCACTCCTTACCGATAAGAAATATATACAGTACGGAGGCGATGCCGAAAATAAGAAATGGCAGTTTAACCATAAATTCGGTATAACCCGCTATTTTAGTCCAGTAATAAAGCAGCACCTGTATTCCTGCAGGATTGGTGTACACCGTCCTCACACCTTTGTCGATAAGTTCGGTGAATGAACGATAGTGAGTTCGGCTGATTGCGCTTAATTCGTCGTAATTAAAAGGTAAAGAGTAAGCATGGAAAAATCGTAACGCGGCGGCAAGCGATAAAAGAAGAACAATAAGAATAAAAGTTACTGTATTTTTTCGGGTAACCATGTTATATTTCCGGATTGAAGAAGACGGGTTCGCGTTGTAAAGACAGTAACCCGGTTTTGAGTTCGGTTGCCTGCCGCATAACGATGGCGGGAGTGAAATGGCTTTGTTCCTTAATTCTGCCAATAACAGGTATGGATAAAAAGCCGGTTATTGCATCTTCAGATGCCCGGTTAGGAGTCCCGTTGTAAATTATTCCGGCAACTTTCACCCCTGAATGCTTTAATAAATGCGCTGATAAGAGGGTGTGATTGATGCTGCCGAGATAATGACGCACCACTAAAATTATCTCCGCATTGAGAAATTTAATAAGATCGAGCATAGTTTCGCGATTATTCAACGGTACAAGCAGTCCGCCAGCGCCTTCTATAACCAAGGTATTGGAAGTGGCCGGAGGTATTATTTTATCGGCGATTATCTCAACCTTTTCTTCTGCGGCTGCTTCGTGCGGGGAAACAGGTTTCTTCAGACAAAATGCTTCAGGATGTATTACTGATTTCTTATTGGAAAGCATCGATTTTACAGTTTCGCTGTCGGTAATCTCCACCGCCGCTCCTGTTTGTATCGGTTTCCAGTAATCGGCTTGCATGGCTTCGGTCAATACAGCCGATACAATGGTTTTGCCTACTCCCGTGCCTATTCCGGTAACGAAAAATCTTTTCATTGCTGTTTTTCCTTCTTTTTGTTCTGGTCAGGTTTATATTTTCAGTTTCTCCCGTTCAACTACCTCAAAGATGCTTTTTATCTCGTCTTTGGTATTATAAGAATGGAGGCAAATTCGTAAGCGTTCACTACCTTTTGGCACGGTAGGACTTAAAATGGGTTTAATATCCAGATTATTCTCCATCATCGAATTAGCCATTTTTAAGACATTGGAGTTGCCCTGCACCACAAGACCTTGTATAGGGCTTGCGCTGTCGAGCCATTTCAGGTTTCCGCCGGCAATTTTTTCTACTTGTTGATGTTTAATCATACTCCTGAAATATTTAATGAGTCCATGCAAATGCTTTATCGTTTTATCGCTTTGTTCCAACATTTTATAAGCAGCCCGTATGCTGTTCAAACTATGGGGTGGCAAGGCGGTGGTATATATAAATGAGCGGGCATGGTTCACCAGGTATTGTTTCAAGATATGGCTGCCTGTAACCACAGCCCCATGGCAGCCCAGCGCCTTACCGAAGGTATATACGCGTGCAAAGATATGCTCTTCCAACCGGTTTTGTTGAACGAGCCCACTATGGAATACTCCCGTGGCATGGGCTTCATCAATAATGAGATGCGCTTTGGAGCGGATGCATATCTCGGTCAGTTCTTTCAGCGGGGCGAAATCACCGTCCATGGAATAAACCGATTCTGCGGCGACAAAAATATTGCCCTTCGCCAAATGTATTCTTTCCTTTAAATGTTCCATGCCATTATGCCTGAATGGAAAGCTTTGCGCACGTGAAAGGCGTATCCCGTCGCGAACAGAAGCGTGAATAAACTCGTCGTATATTACTGTATCGTTCTTCGATGCTACCGAACTGAATAATCCTACATTGGCATCGTAGCCCGAATTAAAAAGCAATGCTGCGGGAGCGTGATGGAAATCGGCTAAATATGCTTCTATTTGTTCGGCTTCGGCTGAATTTCCGCTAAGAAGACGTGAGCCGCCGGAGCCATTTTTGGTTTCCATCCCTGCCATATAAACGCTTGTGGTTTCAAATAGTTTTCCGGATTTGGCAAAGCCCAGATAGTCGTTGGAGGAAAAGTCGATAAATTTATTTGAAGCCGGCAGGTTGCGCAGTAAGCTTCGTTCTTTGCGCATCCGCAGTTCGGCGGCTAAATCTCTTTCGACGGGAAACATATTCGGGCGGATAACATTCAGGACAAGGACTGATAGAACTAACTTATTGCAACATCTCCCGGTTTAGTTACTTCCGGTTTATCGCAAAAAAATGCTAAAAATAGCTTGGGCATTTTTCGTGATGCTTAGGAAGCCGGAAGGAGAGGATAATGCCTGCAAATGAATACCAGTCATCTTTACCATTGCCTCGTTCGGACCCTACGTCAGCAGCCCTGTCGGCGGTAAGGCTTTTATCAGCCATGTACACCGCCATAGGACCGTTAACGCCTCTGTTATTTAGCAATAATTGAGGATTTACGTAGTACCCTGAACAATCGTCAAGGTATCCGGTGAATGTCTTGCGCATTCCCCACTCCACGGTGAGGCAAACGGCTTTTGAGAAGTTGGTCTTAATGCCGAACCCGAATGGGATGCATGGCTGGATGAGTTTATATGGGGCATGGGGGTTAGCCGATGTTCCCTGTCCTTCGGTGCCAAGGGGCTGTAATGCAACCCACTCACTACCATAAGAACCCTTGGGATTAAAGTAGAACATGCCTGCACCGGCGAAAATAAACGGTGTGAATGAATGTTTGTTGCTGCCCAATTCATATTCACGGAAATTGAACTCAATAACTTCCGATAACTCATCTACTGCCGAAGTGAAATCGAGATTCCTTTGCCGTTGCGAAGCGGAAGGGCTTAAAGCGTCATTGGCATCTATTTCGCCGAAAAAGAGATTCGTTCTTAGTGCAAAACGGTTGTTAATATTGTAGCGCAATATAGCCCCGCCGGCTACTCTGGTGAATTCGTTAAAATAACCGTTCGGGTTAAGGTCGCCAATATAGAATGAACATCCGAGAAAAGCGCCGATCTCCCAGGTCTTATTAGCTTGCTGGGCTGTTAGCTGCGATACACTGATAAATATGCCTGCTATTAAGAATAATAACCTCTTCATCCGATTAAGTTAGGGTATTTTTGAAGATAAACTGCAAAGTTATGCTTTTTTCTTAAAAATTTGGCATGATTGTTATTAACAATTATGAACATGCTTATATGGAGACCGGTTTTATAGAGAAACTTGTATGCAGGAAACATATTTTTAACGTAAATGTTATTTTTTTATTATATTTGCATCGGAATTTGCAGTTTAGAAGAGGGCTATCATACACATTAAGTAAAAAATTTAGAAGGAGGGTGTAGAAAACCTCCTTTTTTATTAAACGGAATATTAGAAGTTGTT
>JAKAOA010000161.1 GCA_021823405.1 Bacteroidota bacterium
CATGCCCTGATAAACGGTAAGTATTTCAATGGCGGGCGACTTAAATACGGGCAATATATCCACAGGTAGACGAGACACGCTCACTATACCAAGTATAGCTACAAGCAGGGCTATAACAATGATAAGGTGTTTATTTCTGAATGCAAATTCTACCATGTCCCGCTATTATATCTGATTTTTTCCCATCGAAATATTATTCTCCGTGGGGAATTTGGTTGTATTCTTATTGAAAAAATAAAATATCACGGGAACGACAAACAAACTTAAGAATGTGGCAGCAATAACACCTCCTATAATGGCGCGTGCGAGCGGAATATTCGCTTCACCGCCTATCTCGTATCCAAGCGCCATAGGGAAAAGTGCGAAAATGGCTACAATGGCAGTCATCAGAATTGGTCTGAAACGATTTGTTATGCCGTCCATAATGGCTGTTTCAAGCGGTTTACCTTCCCTCAACAGGTTATTCATTTTATCAACCAACAGGTTGCTGTATGCAACTGTAATTCCTACCATCATTATTATACCCATGAACGACTGTATATTCAGATTGGTATTAGAAAAGAACAGCATAAAGATAACGCCAATCATTCCAAGAGGAACAACAAGTATGATAATGAGCGGTAATTTAAATGATCTTAATAGAGGAACTATTACAAGATATACAATCACTATTGCAAGTATCAGGCCAAAACCCAAACTGCTAAAAGCATCGTGCATGCTTTTTATTTCGCCTTTGGCATTCACCGTGTATCCGAGCGGAATAGAATCGGTTACGGGTTTAATCGCTTTTTCAATATCGGCATCCACGGAGCCAATATCCCTGCCTTCCACGTTGGCATATACATCAAATGTCCTCTGTACATTTTCATGTTTTATTTCTATAGGTTCGGAGCCAATAGATATTTTCGCTACATCTTTCAGCATTATATCCTTCTTCATCGGATTGCTGCTGCTGATAGAAACATTATCCAAAGCTTCAGCATCATCAAGTCGGAATTGAGGATAAGTTACACCCAGAAAGTAGTCATTACCGCTAACTGGATCAACCCAATAAAGCAAACTGTTAAAAGTAGAGGATGAGTTTAGGGCACTTTCCACATTTTTAATAATGCCGTCTGCCGAAACACCTACCATTGCTGCCTTAGTTCGGTTGATGTCCAATTCTATTTCAGGGTGGCTAATTCGTTCATCTATCCGAACATCGCGTGCACCCGAAACGTTTCTGGCTATATCACGTATTTTCACCGCCAGGGAATTTAGTTTTCTGAAGCTATCTCCAGTTATCTGTATATCAATAGGCGAAGGTGCGCCGTTATTCAGAGCGGCGCCTACTATCCCGCTCATATCGAAGGCGAAGCCCACTCCCGGGAAATCGTTATTTAGTTTCGTTCGCAGACGCGACACATAATCCTTTGTCGGCGTTTTATGTTCATCCTCAAGTTGTACATCTATAAATGCGTCTTGCGTACCGGAATTAGGTGTATAAGCAGCGTCTATATTGGGCTGTACACCTATATTTGATACGATAGAGACAAGTTCTCTACCTGTTTCTGCTTTTATTTCATCCTCTATTTCTCCTATTTTCTTCTGCGTTGCCTCTATCCGAGTGCCGGGGTCGAGATGAACATAAACGGTAAATTGTCCTACGTCCATCTGTGGAAAAAATTCGGAACCTATTCGCTTCGCACAAACAAGCGCTAGTACGAGAAGAATACCTAATACACCAACCATTCCCCATCGGTAACGAATGACGGTATGCATTGATTTAACATAATTTTTGGTAAGGTTGTTTATCGCTCTATCGAACCAACCGAAGATACCTTTTGGCTTATGCGCCTCATCCTGATGTTTCAGTAGCGCCGCTGCCATTATAGGAATAAGTGTCATAGAGAAAAAGCGGGAGCCGATCATGGCAAGTGAAACAACTATGGCAAGAGGAGTGAAAAGGAATCTGGATATTCCCGTAAGAAAAATAATCGGCAGAAAAACAATCATTATTGTGATGGTAGTAACGGTAACGGGAAGGGATACTTCAATAGCCCCATCCATTGCTGCCTTTTGGGAATGTTTACCCAGTTTCAGGTGTTTGTCTATATTTTCGAGTACTACAATGCTGTCGTCCACCAGCAAACCAATGGCAAGCGCCATACCACCCAGCGTTATACTGTTAATGGTGTTGCCTGTAAAGTCGAGTCCCAGAAAAACCACCATTAGCGAGAGAGGTATGCTGATAGCCACTATAAGCGTGGCGCGGTAATCGCCTAGGAATAAAAGAAGCACAATGCATAGCAGCCCTATGCCTGTTATTCCTTCGCGCAGTAGTCCCGCCACCGAGTGCTTTACATATACACTCTGGTCGAAGATGGTATTAAGTTTTATAGACGAAGGTATTTGTCCCTCAATGGTTGGTATTATCGCTCTTACTCCGTTCACATCGGCTATGATGTTGGTTCCGTTGCGGCGATAGATGGGTATATACACCTGATTCCTGCCATTTACTCGCGCAATGTTGGTTTGTATCTGGGCGCCGTCTTTGGCATAGCCGACGTCCTTTAAATATATTGGGTTGCCGTTTTTATCTACTTTAATTACAATATCATTAAATTGAGAAACATCAGTGAACATGGCGTTTGCCTCAACGTTATAATCGAACGGTCCGATGTTTATGTCGCCGGTAGGTATCATAACATTGTTTTTTTCAAGGGTTATCATCACGTCGGTTTGCGAGAGATTGTACGACTGTAATTTAACAGGGTCAACATAAATAAGAATTTGTCTGATCTTACCTCCATATACCGCCGGTGCGGTAACGCCGTCCACCGTTTGTAAAATAGTGCGGATGGTGTATTGCGAAATATCATATAACTGCTGTTCATTTAGCGAGTCGCTGCTTACGGTTAGCAAGGCAAGGGGAATGGAAGCGGTAGGGTCGAACGGTAATACGATTGGCGGCAGCGTGCCGGGCGGTAGGTGGCTCATGTCGCTGTTCACAAGCGTGGAAACGGAGGCAAGGGCGGCATCGGGGCTTACGCTCGACTGAAAATAGTCCTTAATTATACTTACGCCAGTTATACTCTTCGACTCCTGTGAACTTATACCGTCAGCCAAACTTGTAAACCTCTCGAGACGTGTGGAAATGTCTTTTTCCACCATTTCAGGCGGCATGCCCTGATAAACGGTAAGTATTTCAATGGCGGGCGACTTAAATACGGGCAATATATCCACAGGTAGACGAGACACGCTCACTATACCAAGTATAGCTACAAGCAAAGCCATTACTATTATAAAATGTTTGTTTTTGAAAGCGAATTGAACCATACTTACCTTTTATTTTATTATTTTAATAGACCTTTTCTACTTTTATAATTCTGCCTCCCGAGTTAAAATAGACCTTGTAATCCTCCGTAATCGCTACCGCCCTGATGGCTTCAAGACCATTCCCGTTATTTACCTCATACATATATAGAGTATCGGCAGGTAAATCTACCTCTTTCGTATCAAACACCTGCCATCCGGCATAATCTGACCTGTTAAGAGCCGTTCGCGTAACCGGAGGCATGGTTTTCCATTTTAAGTCAATTTCAGTTCGGAGCCAGTTGCCAATTTTGTTAAAATATGCCCTGCATCTTTTATTATTGTTAACAAACTCCACCACATAATCCCCATCTGCCTTCTTCATCTTACCGATACGTGCTTCAGAATATTTGCTTTTTAAATATGGAAGAATGTTTGTCGGCATTTGCGCTAATGATAGCCCTGTAACGACTATAAAACAGAGAGTTAAGTATATGTTGCCTATTAGTGTAAGTTTGCTAAATATCATTTTTTAAATTCGTTTCTTAAATATTTAATCTTAGGTTGAATTCTTGCTGCAAGGAAAGAATCAATCGCCTGCATTTGTCGATATAAAAAAGACAAAGCGGGGCACGTCCTATAAAAAAATGAACTTAATTACCCCGTTCAGGCAATAAAGGGAGGGGCGCGAAGTCCGGAAACAGATATCTCAATTTGTCTCGGGGGTAAAATCGTGAGGAGTGAAGATAGATATCCACCCCATTTGGAATAATAGGAGGATACTGCTTTAATCTCGCTCCCATTTGTATAAACTATTGTATAGTAATCTCTCTGGTTCGGAGAGGATTCGTTTTGAACTGCGCTTCTATGTCTTATGGTTAAGCCGCTATCTTCAGATTTACCCGCATCAGTAATAAGAGCGTGATTAGAATCTGTGTCCTGTAGATACACCCTGCTCTTATGACGTACTCGCGTAAAAGTAAAACCAGAAGCTGTAACCCCGAAAAAGTTGGCAGGGCTTATCATCGGAATAACAATTAATGATAGTATTAATAAAAGAGGAAGGCGTTTTATCATCAGGACTGTATTTTTCAGCGAGCAAAAGTAGTATATTTCGTAAACCAACTCTTTAATTGTTTCTTAAATAATGTTAATAGGATATGAAATTATTACGATTCCGCGCTTCATGCCGGTTCGAAAGTAAGCTCATTTGTTATTTAAACAGGGTCTTCTTAAACAAACGTTTGTATGCTTTACTTTGGGTGCTGAAGTTTTAAATTACCTTCTTGGAACCAACACTACAGCTGGAAAGAAAAATATTCCCATTGACGTATATTTTTCTAATTTTGCAATCCGTTTTTTTACTCACAAAGCTATTCTATGGAACTTGATATACTTGCCTTTGGAGCCCACCCTGACGATATAGAACTGGCATGTTCCGGAACTATAATAAAAGCGGTGAAAGCCGGTAAAAAGGTTGGTTTGGTTGACCTTACAGAAGGACAGCTTGGCACGCGGGGTACAGCGACCATCCGCCTAAAGGAAGCAGAGGATGCGGCAAAAATAATGGGCGTTGAGTTTAGAGAGAGTTTAGGAATGATGGACGGTTTTTTCAAGGATGACGACCATAACCGGACGCGCATAATAGAGTCCATCCGCCAGTACCGTCCGCAGATTGTACTTTGTAACCCACCTTATGAACGTCATCCCGACCATGAACGTGCGTCCAAATTGGTTAAAGAAGCTTGTTATTACGCCGGGTTGAAAAACATTGATACAAAATGGAAAGGAAAACACCAGGAACCGTTTCGCCAGATCGGAA
>JAKAOA010000030.1 GCA_021823405.1 Bacteroidota bacterium
ATCTATATAAGCTATAAGCTATAAGCGATGAACTATGAGCTAAACGCCTTATCCGGCGGGAGGCAAAACTTTAGGTGTAAATTAAAGGAACGATGAACAACAAAACAGGCGCAAAAAATAGTGACCAAAACAACTATTCTGAACAAAACAGATGCTCTTAATTAATTCAACGGGTTGACACGGGTTAACAGATTTTGGGCTGTTTTAAATTGAATAAACTTGCTAATCAACATATTATGATTTTTAGAAGGCAAAAAAGTGTAAACCCGTTCAGTTTAATAGCTGCCGGCGGTGATTTAAGCAGGTTCGCTTCATACAGAATGCCCCTGTCGGGAACAATAAGAATGGCAAATTTGGACACTTTTTACCCCGAACCTGTGCAAAAGTGTCCAAAATTTACAAACACTTGATATATGGAAGCGGATATGAAAATACCAAAATGGACACTTTTTACCCTGAACCTGTGCAAAAGTGTCCAAAATATATACACACACTATATATGGAAGCGGAGATGAAAATAACAAAATGGACACTTTTTACCCTGAACCTGTGCAAAAGTGTCCAAAATATATACACACACTATATATGGAAGCGTGTTTGTGAACCTTCCATGGAATGAACTGATAACCGGTGGTACTAATTTTAAAGAATAACGTGCGGCAAAAAATAGCAACTGGAATAAAGATATTGGCTATCAATTATGGTCTCCCTATAAAAGAACTAAAACTCTGCAATATGCCTTTCGTAATCTTTTACAATCCAGGAATATTCTGTTTTACCTTTTATAACTGTAAACCCATCGTTATGAAGCATTGCCGCCTGGTGCTTTACCCCGCCGGGGTATTTGGTATTCAGCTTGCCGCCTTCTTTCAATACCCGCCAATAAGGACTTATATTTTTAATACCCTGCGCTTTCTCTTCTTCAGCGCAGTTTGCGCAAATCCAGATGAAGATACCCGTAGAGATGGGGCAGGTGAAATCGGCTCCGTACTTTTTTGCAAACCCCTCGCGGAGAGCGGTCACCGTTGTCAATTTTCCTTTGGCAATACCCTTAATATAGTTATCAATAATTTGAGGCGTAAGAATCAGCATTTTCCCATGTCCCATAGTATTTACCCACTTTTTGGGAACATCAACAAGCTTCGGTTTACGGGCGGTGCAAAGTTTCTCGCGCCACATTTTTTTCTTAACGGTCATTGCCATCGATGAATTTCGTGAGCCCAATATACAAAAAAATCATTCTCCCAATCATAATCAATTAATAATCTGAATATTGTTTACAGGTGAGAGGTCATATAATTCAATATTTGATAGAGGAGAATCGCTTAATATGCCGCAAGGCAGGCATAGGAAAGTTGAGGCAGCTTCATCAATTGCTTTTTTTACCTTTGTCAAAAAAAAATTATGAGCTTATTAATAGTAGGAACGGTAGCATTCGACAGCATTGAAACGCCTTTTGGCAAAGCTGAAAAGACAGTAGGGGGAGCGGCAACATATATCGCCCTTAGCGCTTCGGCGTTTACCCGGAAACTCGGCATCGTTTCGGTTGTTGGTGATGATTTTCCGATGACGGCGATAGACGAATTTCATAAGCGCGGCATAGACACAAGCGGATTGCAGATTGAACGGGGCAAAAAGTCCTTTTACTGGTCAGGTCGCTACCATACGGATATGAACAGCAGAGAAACGCTCATTACGGAGCTAAATGTACTCGCCGATTTTCAGCCGGTAGTTCCGCAGTCCTTCCGCAGCGCCGATTTTCTTATGCTCGGAAATTTAACCCCGGCGGTTCAGCAACAGGTAATGAGTCAGATGACCAAACGTCCGAAACTTATTGTAATGGATACCATGGATTACTGGATGAAGAGCATGCCCCGCGAACTCGCCGAGACCATTTCACGCGTAGATGTGCTTACCATCAACGATGAAGAAGCACGGCTACTATCCGGCGAATATTCGCTGGTGAGAGCGGCGCAGAAAATTATGAAAATGGGACCAAAATACCTTATCATAAAAAAAGGCGAACATGGCGCATTATTGTTCTATGATAAAAAAGTATTTTTCGCTCCCGCCCTGCCTCTGGAGGAAGTGTTCGACCCTACCGGCGCCGGCGACAGTTTTGCAGGAGGGTTTATCGGATACCTCGATAAGACCAATGATACGTCATTCGATAATATGAAACGGGCGATAATATTCGGTTCAGCCATTGCCAGTTTCTGTGTAGAAAAATTCGGTATCCTGCGGCTTCTTGAACTTTCCGCCGCTGACCTGGAGGAAAGGGTGCAGGAGTTTATCGACCTTGTGCAGTTCGATATTTCGCTGGAATAAAAGCAGGTATCATGAAAGCAATATCATTAATTTTCCATAGTAACAAGTTCCTGATTTTTTTCTACCGCCATTCCTTTGGTTACATGAATCTGCTTTACAATACCGTCCGACTGCGCCTTAATCAGATTTTCCATCTTCATCGCCTCCAGCACAATCATGCTGTCATTTTTATTTACCCTGTCGCCGGCTTTAACCATTATGTCAATAACTTTACCGGGCATCGGCGCCTTTACCACGGCAGCTTTGTGAACTTTAGCGGAAAGTCCCAGCCGCTCCAGAAGTTCGTCGGACTCATTCTTAAGTTTTACATCATAATTGCATCCGTTTACGCCGACTGTTACAATGCGTTGTTCCTCATTGTATTGAATTATATGAACCCTGTACGAGCGCGAACCGAAAAGAATATGCATCACATTCTTTTCAGGGCTTATAATGTCTATCGTAATATTTTTGCCGTTTACTTCAAACGACCCGGGCTGTCCCGTTTTTTCAATAATATTAAAATCCCTTTTATTTACGATCGCTTTCATCCGAAACGTTTAAAAATTCAGATTACAAAGATACATCATATTGGTTTTACGGATTCGTTGCTGTTTTTCAAAATATAAAATACAACGATGCTGATGATGGCAGCAAAAAAGCACCAAATAGAAAAAGTATAATGAGTATAGAATATAAAAGTAATAAGGCACGAAATAAGATTGGCAACCGCCAAAATCATCATCCCTTTTATGCGGCAGAAAAAAGGAGGTGCAAGAATAGCGCCAATGTAAAATATCGGCTCTATATAATTAAGGGTTGAAGGGTGGTTAATAGCATATAAAATATGGTGACCTGAAACTTCGGAATGAAAAGGATAGTTAATTAAAAGATATGACTGGTAAACGGCTTCGGCAATACCCATAAATAAGAAGAGCCACTGTAATTTTAGTCGCTTCCGCTCTGCAAGCATAAGTATTGAAAGAGGAATCCATACGCACCAGAACACTTGAGCAAAGATGAGAAAAACAGTAGTTGCATACCAATTAAGCGAGGCGTTCATGGGCTGCGAAAAGGAAATCCAGTTCAATCCCTCCGTAAATTGCTGGACGGAGAAGAACATAGGTATGGAACCGAATAAGAATTGGGATTTGCGTTTAACACGGGTAAGCGATGCAACGCCTATTACAGCAAGGGCAGCGCTTGCCCCGAAACTTGCAGATGCCGAAAAGCACATAGAATTGTTTTATAATTTGAGAAAGAAGGAGCAAGATACGGTTTTAATGGAATGCAACTATTACAGAATAAAATCCATACTCGTTTTATTAGGGTTTTGCGCTCTTTTTAAATCTTTTACGAAATGGATGGAGATAGAAAACTTTGCTATTTGTATTTTCTTACTTTTGTGAACCTGAAAAAAATACCAATGAAAAAAAACATATTTCTACTAATCATTCCATTTCTTTTTGCAACTGCATGTAGTTCGACCAAGAAAACGGCAAAGAACGCGAACAAGAACTCGGGTATTAATTACGATTCGATAGCCAATGCATCCTCTAACGCTACGGCAGTGCAGGATACAACCGTAAAGGAAGCATTCCATAATTACCACGGGTCTGCAACAATAAAAAACGCCTTACGGCATACTACGCTTGACGTTCGTTTTGATTGGAAGCAGCGTTACCTCTACGGTAAAGCAACCATTACCCTGAAGCCCTATTTTTACAATACCGATTCGCTTATACTTGATGCCAAAGGAATGAATATTAACTCGGTAGAACTCTTAAAAGGTTCGGAAAAAGCCCCTCTCAAATACACTTATGATAGCATCCAACTTCATATAGGTCTGGATAAAACCTATACCCGTAATGATTCATTTACTGTATTTATTGACTATGTATCTATGCCTGATAAGATAAAAAGCGCCTCAAGCGGCAGTATGGCTATTACTTCCCATAAAGGACTATTCTTTATTAACCCTGATGGCAAGGACAGCAGCAAACCGAGGGAGCTTTGGACTCAAGGCGAAACGGAGGACAATTCCTGCTGGTTTCCCACAATAGATAAACCCGACCAACGTATGACCGAAGACATTTTTATAACCGCGGATAAACAGGACAGAACGCTATCAAACGGCGCCTTGATTTCATCTAAAAATAACAACGACGGGACTCATACCGACCATTGGGTAATGAATCTGACCATTCCGCCCTATTTGGTTACTATGGCTGTCGGACCATTCGCCGTCATACATGACACATGGAGAGGAAAAGATGTGGATTACTATATTGACTCCAATTATGCCCAATACGCGAGGGATATTTTCGGAAGAACGCCACAGATGATAGAATTGTTCTCTAATTTGTTGCATTTCCCTTATGTATGGAATAAATATGACCAGGTAATCGTACACGATTTTGTAACCGGAGCAATGGAAAACTGCACGGCAACCACTCATGGCGACCTGATTCAAAAAACACGCCGTGAGTTGATAGATCAGCCGCTCGACGACCAGGAAGATATTATCTCACATGAACTCTTTCACCACTGGTTCGGCGATTTGGTTACTTGTGAATCATGGTCTAACATTTCTCTCAATGAATCATTTGCAACTTACGGCGAATATCTATGGAGGGAATATAAGTATGGACGGGATGAAGCTGACAGGTTGATGCAGGATAATTTTAAAGAATATATGGGAGGCGGTTTTGGAATGGGAAAGGATCACGACCTCGTAGATTTCTATTATCACGACCGCGAAGACCTATTCGATTTGATTTCTTACCAAAAAGGCGGGACCATATTGAACATGCTTCGCACCGTGGTAGGCGACAGCGCCTTCTTTAATTCCTTGCACCTCTATCTCGAAACTTACAAGTTCAGTCCTGTGGAAGTACCCATGCTGCGCATGAGTTTTGAGAAAATAACAGGTACGGACCTGAACTGGTTCTTCAACGAATGGTTCTATAATAAAGGTTATCCCGCCTTGAATATTTCCCATCAATACGACGAGAATACGCACGTACTTACTCTCAAAGTTGACCAGACGCAAGACCTGACCCAGAACCCGGTCTTTAAGATGCCGATTCGCGTGAACCTTTATGCCGGCGGCAAAAAGTATGAACATCTGGTATGGATAGAAAAAACAAAAGACACTTTCGCTTTTAATCTACCACAACGCCCTCAATGGGTTGATTTTGATACGGATAAGGTTTTGCTCTGTACGAAGAATGAAGAAATGCCGGTTGCAGAAAGAATTTTTCAATATAAAAATGGCAATACATACATTGACCGCTATGATGCTTTAACGCATCTTGCTACTCATATCGGAGATTCTGCTGCACTTGCTGTTCTTCTTGCAGGCACAGCGGATAAGTTCTGGTTCTTACGCCGGCTTGCCATTGATAAATTGTCCGCTGATTCTGTTTCCCCGGCCTGTAAAGAGCGGTTCATCGCTCTTGCATCCGACCCGTATTCGCTCGTTCGCGCCAGCGCCATATCTGCTTTGGCAAGATTAAAAGACAAGAGCATGATGCCCTATTATGAGAAGGCGCTGAAAGACAGTTCTTCGGCAGTTATTGGCGAAGCTCTTGCAGCCGTTGCCCGGATAGATTCTGCAAAAGCGCTTGGCTTTGCAGCACGGTTAGAAAGTACTAATGACCAAGGCGTTATACTTGGGATATGCTCAATTTATGCGAGATATGGCTCTGATTTAAATAACAATTTCTTTATCGGCGCAAGTAAAAAAATGTCCGGATATCAACAAATTTTCTTTGTGGCAACTTATGGACAATTCTTGCAACACTGCTCCAATCATACGATTGATAAGGGATTGGACATAATGATCAAATTCAACCAGAATGGCGATAATGCTTATGTAAAATACTACGCAAAATACTATTTGCAGCAGTTGCAATCCGCCTTGCAGGATCGTTCCGAAGGTTTACAGAACAAATTAAACGGAATAAAAGCGAAAAACCCAGCCGATCCTCAAATTAGTCAGCTTCAAACCCAAATAGACGGTTGTACAGCGCTGCAAAAGCGAATAAACGATGCGTTTGGCAAATAAGGAGGCGCGATGGTGCTGTTTTATAAAATATACTTAACAGGAAAATATAGCCAACCATAATTCGAAAATAAAATTGAACAGGGCAACCTCTATAAAGAATCCGGCTCCAGGCGAGATGTCTTATAAAGTAATATTAGAATGGCTGCGACAAAAAATGGAAGATAGGCAACCTTAAACCTCACTAAAGCCCCGAAATTGGAAGTGCTTATGCCTACGCCGAATGCGAAGAATGCCGAATAAGTTAGCGAAAAGAATAAAAGGGGTTCAGTAATAAATCGGCGCAGGATTCTAACCAATCCGTTTCGCAGGAGCATCAGAACACTAATAACGAGGATTACGGTATTTTCTATCCCGGAGATCAACATTACGATGTTGCCGCTCTCCCAGATGAATGGCCGAAAAAGTCCGGCTGTTATTGCTATCGGCGATTTTTCTATATAACCAATAGGTGTATTTTGAGTAGCGCCAATGTCAAACCCGTGTCCGTGATAATAAGATTGATGCATATCCTTTTGGATAATTGCTGCTGTTGTAGCAACTTTTTGGATTGAAAACTTGCCGAGATAAGCATTAAGCCGCTCAATTATTGCATATCCTCCGAATACACATAAAATAATAATACACGGAAGAATAATGGTCTTAAAGGCGCTATTTTTAATAGTTTTAATTCTCTGTGCGAATATCCACATTAAAGCGCCGGGCAACAGGGCGATAATAATATAAGGCTTAATAAGCAGTATCAGGTAAATATTAATTATCATAAGCGCACCGTGCAATATTCTTGATTTTTTTATAATAAAGACCGAATAAACGCAATAAACTATCCAGCCGGTGCATGAAAGTGTGATGGTATCTTTAAGTAAGCCTGAAGCCCAAAACAATACTGATGGGAAGAACAGGACGGCGAAGGCGAAGCTTTTTTCCAATTTAGGATATACGTTCGAGAATACAAGAAACATCTTCCACATACCCCAATAACTAAAACAGGCGACTAGAATGGAAGATAAAAGAAAGCTGTTAAATGCAGGAATGATAAGAATATTAAATAACCGTATTGCGGTAAAGGTATGAATATCACAGTACATATATGGAAGCGGATAGCCCGTTGAAGATGTAAAAAGCGAAAAGTTCTGCGGCGAGTTCGAGCCGAATTCATTTTGCAGCCAGTCAATTGGCGACTGGAAAAGAAGGTTTTTCATTGTCAGCGCAGATTCGTAATATGCAATGGTATCGCCGCCATGATAATAGTACAGATAGATTAATGCGAAAAGTACGCTTGCACCGATTTTAGCAAATAGCCCCCATATATAATAACGGTATATCGGATTGGCGCCGATTTTCTTCTTCTGATGCCATAATGCGATAAAGAATATAAAAGTGAGATATATCGGCAATGCCGCCCACTCCCAAAGATGAATGTAGAGATACCCGAAGTTAAAGGTTTCCGCCATACTGCTTCTTTCTGATGATATACAAAGTTAATGATTATATGGCTTTCCCACCTTCCGCATGTGCATTATGAATCCAGTTATCGAATTATGATAAATCTCATCAATCAATTTGATTGCGCTCATTGCTATTCCTATCATAACGGGATATTTTTGTTTTATAAAATTAATATTATTGCTATGAAAACCACGGTAACAGATCAGGCGGAGGTTCTTAACGAAGGAATTAAAAATAACGTTCAAAGGTCAAAAGCAACTATAGATTCGGCAATAAAATTGAACTCAAAGCAGCGTGAAATAGCATTGGATTCAAACAACCCCGGTTTTGCGGCGTTGAACAATATTCTCCGTGAAAACAAAATCGATCCGGACATTATTAATTCAGTTAGAAAACTGATAACGGAAGAAGTAAAGCTTACCGAAGAAATTACCAATTCCATAATCGATTCTTTTACCAGCCAAATCAATATGAACATCGTCTTCGCCTCTAAATTTCTGGAATTAATTAACAGCGGAAAACTTAATACAGACGAAGGCAGAGAAAAACTGGCTGGGCTTATCCGCACTAATTTTACCCAAACTGCTGAACATTCCTTGCAAAACCTTGAAAAAATGATCTCCTTATACGCCTCTCAAATTAATAGTAACATTGCTCTTGCCGAAACTCTTGCTGAAAACCTGACCGCTCAAATATTGAGTATTTCGGAGCAGCAAAGCAACGGACTCGACAGCTTCTATAATTGGGGCGAAATGCTTAACCCCTGGTGGAAATTTGATGGAAGCCAATCTAAACAGATTTAGGTAAAATAAAACCACCGTTTTTTTCTTATGGCATTCGTAATCATCTGATAATCAGAATTTCATTACATAGGGAGTCGAATATCTCATCCATACTGCCTATGCCGTTAACTGTATGAAGTTTTCCCTGCCTCTTATAATAATCCTTCAGCGGCGCAGTTTTAGATACATATTCTTGTACCCTTTTCTTCACGGTTTCCTCATTCTGGTCATCAGCTCTGCCGGATGCTTTTCCCCGCAGTAGTATCCGTTTGGTAAGTTCGGCGGTATCCACATCAAGAGCGAGCGTTGCGGTGATTGGCATATTCCTGCTGTTTAGAAGCTCGTCGAGGGCTACAGCTTGAGCGAGTGTTCGCGGAAAGCCGTCGAAGATAAAGCCGTTGGAGTGTGCATTAAGTTCTATCTGCGAGGCGATGATTCCAATCACAATTTCATCGGAAACGAGGATTCCTTTAGCCATTATTTTTTGCGCTTCAACGCCAAGGGGCGTTCCTGCTTTTATTTCGGCGCGCAGCATATCTCCTGTAGAGAAGTGAATAAGATTAAATCGGGCGACCAGTTTGGCTGCCTGTGTTCCTTTGCCTGCTCCGGGAGGTCCGAATAATATAATGTTCAACATCTTCAAAATGGTTCTTGTTTGTATCTGTAATTTACCGTTTTAGTCATAGTTCGGTATGCTGTATATTCCTGTTGTCGTCCACTATAATATTTTGGGCGAATTTTTTGGATACTGTTGTTTTTTCACCGTTAACCAATAATGCCAATGAGCCATCAAATTCAATTATTTCCGCAACTTTTACATTTGTTCCTATGCCGATATTTAACTTCCTTAAATATTGGAGGAAAGCCGTTGAGGTATCCTTAACTGCAACCACCCTGCATTTTTTTCCCTGTCCTATCTCCAGCAGCGTTGTACGCGGTAAGCGGGCTATTTTACCATCCTGACCGGGAATAGGATCGCCATGAGGGTCATATTGCGGAAAGCCGAGGTATTTATCAAGACGGTCAGCTAATACAGGGTCGTGAACATGCTCCAACTGCTCTGCCAGCGGGTGAACTTCTTCCCATGAATAACCGAGTTTTTCGTGCAGAAAAACCTCCCATAACCTATGATTCCGCACAATACCGAGGGCGGTCTTCTTACCGCTTTCCGTCAATCTGGCTCCTCTTATTTTATCGTAATGTATCAGCTTCTTATCGCTCAACTTTTTCAGCATATCCACTACTGATGCCGGGCTGTTTCCCAGTGTTTCAGCTATTGCGGTAGGGCTCGCCTTTTCGCCATCCCGGCGTTCGAGAAAGTATATTATCTTTAAATAGTTTTCTTCGGAGAGCGTGTGCATCAGTGCGGTATTTTATTGATGTTCCGTTGTTTACTGTTCCGGCTATTAAGTTATTATTCCGATTACCGTTCCGCTGCACATTAGCTCGTTTGTTCTACAACCCCAATTTTTTCCTTATATCCTTAGGTATTGAATTTTTGTTTACCATTATAGAGGTAGTTTTATAAAGGAAATAGGGAGATGATACATATAGGTATCCTTTACAAAAATTCCTGTTGGCGCCCCATGAGTTCTTTACAATATAAAACTCGTCGCCGTTCTGGTCTTTTGCCAGTCCTGTAATCTGCATTCCATGGTCATCGGTGGTGGCGAGGTTGTCGAACGCTTCCTGACGCATTTGCTGTGTAATTGAATCCTGGGGAACCGGGTTTTCAAAAACCGAGTCGTACTGGGGTGTACCGGGGTACATATCCTCCATAGACGCTGTCGGAACTATGGCGATACTGTTCTTCCACGAGAACCCTTTTTCGCTTACATCTGCACCCCACTCAACCGTATATCCGTTTTTCAGGGCGTTATCCGTAATGGCATGAAGGTCGGTCAGGGGGACATTATAAACCTCGGCGTTCGCCCAGTTATCGGGTACTTCGAGAATAAACTTTTGGTAAAACGGATGGTGTGTGAACGAAGTTATTTCCACATAATCATCGGGATTGATTCCCAGATATTGGGCGAATGACTTTGGGGTATATGTTTTACCTGCGTAGGTGAATTCAGCCGGCGGTTTTCCCATAAATCCGTCCAGTGCGCCCTCAAAAGCTTTAAACCAGTTCGGGTTGAGATGTCCTTCGGGGGCTTTCAGCAGCACGTCAAGCATGGCTTTAAGGGCTTCGTCCATATTCGATAGTTCGGGTTTGGTTTCTCCTTCAGGCAAACCGCTGTAGGCGCTTTTGGGAACAATTCCGTATTCTCTCACCGCATCAATCACATCATGGGGTTCGCCGCCTTCGCCGAACTGGGTATGCCCCTGGTAGCGCATATAATGTTGCGCCTTGTCGAGGTATAGGTTGTGAACTACGAACATCTCCGAGAGGTCGATAGGTCCTTTTCCCATCCTCATTATCTCCGACTCAAGAAATGATTGGGACGAAAAGCACCAGCAAGTGCCGGAGTGGTACTGGTTTTTAACGCCGGTAGCCGCATTATCTTTTATAATGGTGAATTTGTATTTGCTTCTGGGTCCGTTGCTCATCGGTATCACTGTATCCTGCGCGAATGCCATGCTGGCGGCTGCCAAAGTAACTCCCGTTAATATTAGGGCAGTCCTCCGGAACAGGCAGGTACTTATACCCTTCTTGCTTTTTAAAATTTCAATTTTGCCTAAGGCGGTTGATAATCTTCTTAACATATTCACTTGGTTTAAATTGTTACGGTTAATTTTTTCAGGGTTGCAAAATTACAATTTTTAATATGTCTTGCGGGCTTATATTTTTTCAGCCGGAGCAATGTTTCTGGCTTTTACTTTCTTTTGTTCTTCCATTAATCTTCTTACTGTATGTTCAATATCTTCGGCGCTATAGCCGCATTCCTTGTACAACTCATTCTGGCTTCCCTGTTCTACCACTTTGTCAGGTATTCCAAGCCGTACAACTTTATTGTTATAGCCGTTGTCAGCCATAAATTCAAGAACAGCGCTTCCCATTCCTCCCATCAGGCAGCCATCCTCCACTGTGATTATTGAAGTATAATTCCTGCAAATTTCATGGAGCATGGCTTCATCAACCGGCTTTACAAAACGCAGGTCATAATGCGCCGGATTAATTGCTTCTTTGGCAAGCAGGGCGCATGCCTTAACTGCAAGATTCCCCACATGTCCGATGGTTAGAATTGCCAGTCCGGTTCCGTTTTTTATCTTCCTGCCTTTCCCAATTTCAATTTCGGCGAAGGGTTGTTGCCAGTCCACAATAACGCCGTTACCGCGCGGATAGCGGATGGAGAACGGATTTTTTATTTTATCAAGCTGCGCTGTGTACATCAGGTTACGCAGTTCTATTTCATCCATGGGGGCGGATACAATCATATTGGGCACGCATCTGAAATAAGCGAGGTCGAAGTTGCCGTGGTGGGTAGCTCCGTCTGCGCCGGCGATACCGCCTCTGTCGAGGCAAAATATCACTTTAAGGTTTTGAATCGCCACATCGTGAATAACCTGGTCGTATGCCCTCTGCATAAAGGTAGAGTAGATATTGCAGAAAGGAATAAGCCCGCGGGTGGCAAGTCCGGCTGAAAAAGTTACGGCGTGTTGTTCGGCAATGCCCACGTCGAACGCCCTGTCGGGCATCGCTTCCATCATTATATTCAACGAACTGCCTGTAGGCATAGCTGGGGTTATACCCATAATGCGGTCGTTCTTACGGGCGAGTTCCAGAAGGGTATGACCGAACACATCCTGATAACGCGGGGGCTGCGGCGTACCCGGTCCCGATTTTATCAGTTCGCCTGTTACCTTATCGAATATGCCGGGTGCATGCCAGAAGGTCTGGTTGCCGTTTTCGGAGAATTTATATCCCTTTCCTTTCACGGTAAGGCAGTGCAGTATTTTAGGTCCCTGAATTTTTTTCAGTTCCTTCAATATTCTTGTCAGATGAACTACGTTATGCCCGTCAACAGGACCGAAATAGCGGAAGTTAAGCGATTCAAAAAGGTTGCTTTGTTTGAGAAGCGATGTTTTCACTGCGTTCTCCAGTTGTGCTGCGATGCGCTGGGCATTTGGTCCGAACTTGCTTACCTTGCCGAGCAGATTCCACACTTCGTCTTTAACTTTGTTGTATGTCGGTGAGAGGGTCATATCGGTGAGATAGTTACGTAATGCGCCCACATTAGGGTCAATGCTCATGCAGTTGTCGTTCAGCACTACCAGGAAATCGGACTTGGTGATGCCGGCGTTGTTCAGCCCTTCGAAGGCGAGTCCTGCAGTCATGGCTCCGTCTCCTATCACAGCAATATGTTTGCGGTCGTTCTCCTTTTTGTAGTGTGATGCTACCGCCATGCCAAGCCCTGCCGAGATGGATGTGGAGGTATGTCCGGCGCCGAAAGCGTCGTATTCGCTCTCCTTGCGGTTAGGGAACCCGCTCAAGCCCTTGTACAGGCGGTTGGTGTAAAACTGTTCCCTTCTGCCGGTAAGTATCTTATGCCCGTATGCCTGATGCCCTGTATCCCACACCAGTTGGTCGTATGGAGTGTTAAAAACGTAATGCAGGGCTACGGTAAGTTCCACTACGCCTAAACTTCCGCCAAAGTGACCGCCTTTTTCCGATACGACATCTATGATAAATTTACGCAGTTCATTGCATACCTGCGGCAGGTCCTTTTCATTCAGTTTCCGTAAATCGGAAGGGATATTTATTTCTTCGAGTAACAACTGGTATGTATTAACTGTTTCTTACCTGGTAAAATTTCGGAGGACTGATAATAATCCGTGCAAATATAGTACAAATCGCCTGAATAAACCAATGACGGCAGTCCTATTTTCAATAGCGGAATTGATGCGTATTTTTGCGGCGCTGTCAGCCGGTTTCTAATCACGATGAGTTAACCCTTTTCAGGGGCAGATAGGTTATCAGATACCTGATGGCGTCGATGGCGTGGTCGGATTCTTTTACCGGTCTGCCGGTTGACTTGCCGTTTTCATCGGTTTCCCACATATATTGCTGCAACTCTTTAATAAGGTTTAAACTTACCGATGTAACATTTATTTTCCGTTCCAGCAGCAGGTTAATGCCGAACTCCACGCTGTCGGCGCCTTTGCTTGCCGGGCTTAACCAGTACCAGCCGTTGCGCCGCAGGTAATCTATGTTCTGCGGCGAGGCGCTGTCGGCGACAGCCGGTTTACGTACGTCAATATTTTTGATTACAAAGCTGATGAGCCGGTCGTTCTGCACGCCTGTTTTGTAGAACCATTCGTGGGCGTATAGTTCGCCGTTGAACTCGTTCACCTGAACGATGGCAGTGGGCGAGTGAGAGTATCCGAAATCCACCCCATAGCCGAGTATGCTGCCCGGCAAGTAGGTTTTAAGTTCGGCGTCTGTAAGGTTTGCTTTAAAGAGAGAGGGCTGCGGCTGCACTATCTCCCAGTTGGTAAATACCTGTCCTTCTGCCGAGCCGATTTCGCCCTCGCCATATACCTTCCACCAGTTGGCATTATGGCGGCGCCGTTCTATGTTGCTCTTCTCGGCTTCGGTGAGAAAGGGATTATTCTTATAAGTTGATTTTACGAAGAGGTAATCGGCATCATTGAGCGAGGGGATAAGTTCATCGTGCACCCAGAAGCGGCGGACGGGGTTAAAATCGAGAAGGGTGTATTTGCGCGTTCGCACATCCAGCTGTGTGAACGATTCGTAGTCAACGGTGTTGCATTCGTTTATAAAGAGAATGTCGCGTCTGGCGCCCCGCAGTTTTGCCTCGTCGTCGGCGGGGAAAAACTCTATTACAGACGTGCCGAACCGGTAGCAGAAATCGGTTTTGGTTACCTTCACGTTCGCACTCCAGCCGTTGTCGGCTAATATGCGTTTAAGGTCGCGCATGGCGCCGCGCTGAAGGTGGGGAAGTGTTTTTGATACAACCGACACTACTGCGTTTTCGTGATGGAAACAGTAGTCCACCAGATATTGCATGATGGAGTAGGTTTTCCCGGAACCGGTGCCGCCCTGGTGGATGACATAGCGCTGCCCGGAGTTGTTGGCGTTATATAGTTCTTCATTGTAGTCGAGCATAGCTTTTTTGGACACTTTTGCACAGGTTCACGGTAAAAAGTGTCCATTTTTTAGGGGTTTGACTTGGTTTTCATTACCGCTTCAAAGCTCTCCCCGTTCTTAAACAGATAGTTGACTATGAATTTCTCTATGCCGGTCTCCTTGTGCAGCGAGTAGCCCCTCGACTTGCCGCGGTAACGCAGCAGGAAGGTGATGGCTTTGAAGTCGCTCTGCCTGATGCACTCAAAGAGTTTGGATTCGGCTATGTCGAGGGTTGTTTCATTGATACTGTCAACTGCGGCTTTGTACTGGTCGTCGGTATGCATCCAGTTATAGTGGGCGCTTCTGGATATTCCCGCCTGTTCGGCTGCCAGCGATACCACGCCCAGCGTTTTCGTCAGCGCTTCAATCATCAGCGCTTTTTTGGGTTCGGTAATCTTCCACTCCTCCGGAGTGGTTTGCAAGGTGGTTTTGTTTTCGGTCTGCTCTGTTCCGGAATTGTTGTTTTGTTGGTTCATGGCGATGAGGTGTTTTTTGGTTTCGTAATTCGTAAATCAGTTTTAGTAATTCGTAATTTCTCAATTCTTGATTCTTAAATCAAATATATATATTATATATTACATAATATGTATTTAGTTAAATTAAATTTTCGCAAAATCGCTTACGGGCGCCATAAACAACCAAGCCCTTGTGTGCTTCACGCCGCCCTTTCACATTTGGGGAAGGGAGTGGGGGTTACGGCGGATGCGATGACGGAACTATAAGTTACCGGTTAAAATTTCCGGTGCACCAACTCCGACCTCCGTTACCCGGATAAAAGATCATCAAATCTGAAACATGGCGGAAATCTATCTTGTAGTGTCTCCAAATTTTCTTAGTCCCAATTCAATTCTAAACGCTCGTAAACGCTTGATTGAGATTGGAAGCCCGATTGCCTGTCGGGAAGGGGTTAAACTTACATCACTATGTTAGGACAGGCAATAAATTAACCCCCGGTTCCGCAAGAGCTTTTTCATGTCTGTATTACGCCAACGTTAAATGGTCGGGTGACGGGCGCATGGTTAGCCATTTCAATACCCATCGAAATCCATTTGCGCGTATCAAGCGGGTTTATTATCTCGTCCACCCACAATCTCGACGCGGCATAGTAAGGTGAAAGTTGTTTATTGTAGCGGTTAATGATGGTGTCCAATATTTTCTTTTCTTCTTCAGGCGTAATCTTTTCTCCTTTTGCCTTCAGCGAACTTATTTGTATCTGCAAAAGGGTTTTTGCCGCCTGTTCTCCGCCCATAACGGCGATTTGAGCGGTGGGCCACGCCATAATAAGATGTGGGTCGTATGCCTTGCCGCACATGGCATAGTTACCTGCCCCATAGGAATTGCCTATTATGACTGTAAATTTTGGAACAATGCTGTTCGACATGGCATTAACCAGCTTTGCACCATCCTTAATGATACCGCCGTGTTCGGAGCGCGAACCGACCATAAAGCCGGTAACATCCTGCAAAAATACAAGAGGTATTTTTTTCTGATTACAATTCATTACGAAACGGGCTGCCTTGTCAGCTGAATCGGAGTATATAACTCCTCCGATCTGCATTTCGCCTTTTTTGCTTTTTACCATTTTTCGCTGGTTAGCCACTATGCCTACAGCCCAACCTTCAATGCGAGCCAGTGCGCAGAGCAGAGTTTGACCGTAAGCGGGCTTATATTCTTCGAATTCTGAATTGTCGGTAAGCCGTTCAATAATTTCCCTCATATCGTAGGGCTTTTCCCTTGTTTCCGGAATTATTCCGAATATTTCCTTTGGGTCTTTGGCCGGATTTTTTATGTCTATCCTGTTGAAACCGGCGGTCTCAAATCCGCCTATTTTATTGAATATATTTTTTATCCTCTCCAGACAATCCTTATCGTCTTTGCATTTATAGTCAGTAACACCCGATATCTCGCATTGGGTAGTGGCGCCGCCTAGCGTTTCATTATCAATATCCTCACCGATAGCGGCTTTTACGAGGTATGAACCGGCTAAAAAGATGGTTCCGGTTTTATCTACAATCATTGCCTCATCGCTCATTATCGGCAGGTAAGCGCCTCCGGCAACGCAACTACCCATAATGGCGGCAATTTGTATGATGCCGAGTGACGACATAACGGCGTTGTTCCGAAATATCCTGCCGAAATGTTCTTTATCGGGGAATACTTCATCCTGATAGGGGAGAAAAACGCCGGCGCTGTCCACCAGATAAATTATGGGCAGCCGGTTTTCCATAGCAATCTCCTGGGCGCGCAAATTCTTTTTTGCGGTGCTGGGAAACCATGCGCCCGCCTTCACTGTAGCATCGTTGGCAACTACAATACATTGTCTGCCGCTTACGTATCCGATAACTACGGCTACTCCGCCGCCCGGGCATCCGCCTACTTCTTCATACATTTCATCGGCTGTAAAAGTGCCTATTTCAATACGCCGGGCGTCTTTATCAAGTAAATAATCTATACGTTCACGGGCGGTTAATTTACCAAGGGCGTGATGCGCCTCAATCTTTTTTTTACCGCCGCCTTCGCGCACTTTATCTGTTTTTTGGGTAAGTTTGGAAAGGAGGGTACGCATTGAATCCTCCCGTTTATTAAATTCTATTTCGTTTCCCATAGGTATATATTAATGTACAAATATACTCAATCTGTCAAGTTGAAAGATACCGGCATGATGTACAAATGCTACTGCTCTTAAATGATTTTTGCGACCGCGCGCTGCCTTAGCTATGGCGGTGGCGCAAATCAGAATACCTGTACGAGTAGTAGTACCGAGATACATAGAAGGTGTAAATTTTGGCAAGTTCAATTGAGTGCTTATAGGAATATAATTTATACTTTTGGGTAAACGAATGGCTTTATGAAAATAATAGAATGCCCGCGCGATGCTATGCAAGGGTTAGATACATTTATACCTACCGATGCTAAAGTGCGTTACATCAACTCGTTGTTGAAAGTCGGGTTTGATACGATTGACGCAGGAAGTTTTGTTTCGCCTAAGGCGATACCGCAGATGAGGGATACGGCGGAGGTTTTAAGAAAGCTTAATTTGACCTCATCGCAAAGCAAGCTGCTTGTGATTATAGCCAATTTGCGCGGAGCGCAGGATGCGGTACAGTTTGATGAAGTCAGTTATCTCGGATACCCGTTTTCTATTTCCGAAACTTTCCAGCTCCGCAACACCAATTCTACCATTTCAGAATCGCTGACGCAGGTAGAGGAGATACAACGCTTATGCACGCTCCGCAAAAAGGAACTGGTGGTTTATCTCTCCATGGGGTTTGGCAATCCATATAACGATCCATGGAGTAGCGACATTGCCTGTGCATGGTCTTCTAAATTATATCAACTGGGAATCCGGATCATTGCTCTCTCCGATACTATCGGGGTTTCCAATCCCGATAATATTACCCGGTTGTTTTCCATTCTTATACCTGAATGGACAGATGTTGAATTCGGCGCCCATCTTCATACCACTCCTGATAAATGGGAGGAAAAGGCGGCTTCCGCCTATAATAGCGGTTGCCGGAGATTTGACAGCGCCATCAGGGGGTTTGGCGGCTGCCCGATGGCTGCGGATAAACTAACCGGAAATATGCCTACCGAAAACCTGTTAAGTTATTTCAGGAGGCAAAAAATACCGGTTGAATTGAATATGGAAGCATTTGCGGAGGCGATGCTTATGGCAGGTGAAATTTTCCCTCAACCGCACTAATCTGGTAGTATTAAAGCTTCTGTAAAACCGAAGGACTTAAGTCGGAACTAAAATCGGTTGTAAGCAAGTCGTAAAGAATTTTTATCCATATAAGGATGCAAGGCACCGCTTTCACAACATAAGGAATAAAATAATTATGGCGGATAAAGGACGGATAGAAACTTGTGGAAGCCAGAACGCTGAAAAGAAAGCAGAGAATCAGCAGAGCACGGTTTATTGCGGATGCCGGCTTGGAATGCGCATACCAAATGGCTACTCCTGTAATTGCAATGATGTATGTGGGTGATTCCGCCAGATGATTGAAGATTATAACCCAGATAAGCGATGACGATAAGAATAAAATCCTGAACTTTTTACTTGTAAAACTCTTAATGCGCAGAAGAGGTAATAAAAAAAGAATGACACCGCCTATTAATACAGGAAATTTCTCGTCAATCGCGAACCATGTTTTAAGCCATCCCATTACAGAAAAACCCGATGCAGTTGCATGGTCATTCAATAATAACGCGCCCCAATCGCGATATATACCGCCCAGTTCGCTTACCGACACAACAACAAGCGGGAGGGCAAGCAGGATAAGAAACCATGCTGCCGAGTATGTAATTGCTTTTAGCTTTTGAGGGTAAAAAATAAATAATACAAAAAATGCAAGACCGAATGGCTTTATAAAAGCTGAAAGCATTATCAGAAATGTTGCCAAACCCGTCTTTTTGTTTTCTGCGGCAATAAATGCCCATAAAAATAACCCGGTCATCAGACAATTGCACTCAAAATTTTGTAACGAGGTAATTGCTTCAATAATAACAAAGCTGAATGTAAACAGGGCTTTTTCCCGGGTTGCAAACGGGAACCGCCGTATGGCAAAAAACATAACTGCGGCATTCAGGATATCCCAGAGAATAATACCCGCAATATTAGATAATAGGGGGAATGGCGCCATTAACAAAGCAAATGTGGGAGTGTATTTGAACAAGTCGAAATACTCATTGGAATAGGTAATATACAAGTTGCGATGATGTATCAGATGTTCAAATGAAAATTTGAATATCAGATAGTCGTTAAAGTGGGTATAATGATGCAGAGCGTCAACGCTTCCGGACGGGGGGGTGTAAAGATAATGCTGCAGGGAGATTACAACGCAGAGAATTGCTGTAACGGCAGCTAATATCCTTGTGTTAAAAATCAGTGCGGATAAGAATTTGATGACTGCCGATTTCATTACGTAGTTTACTTTGATAAATGATAAATGACTATAAACTGACAGGATACTATTTGGGCTTAAGGCAAACTGTAAACATATATGATATTATCAGGCGAGCCGGCAACCAGATAGTTTTCGCCATCATTGTTCATATCAGCTATGCTAAAACCCATTGAACCGAATAGCGGGAACGCGCTGCAAACATTACCTTTACCATCCCACATGAATATTTTGTTATGTAACGGTTCGAGAGCTCCCAACCGTACCTTATTATCGGGAAAGACGAAAGTAAAAAGCTTGCGTGAAAGTGTGTCGCTTGAGCTAAAGCGGAAAATCTGCGACTTGTTTATTTTATAAGCAAATAGCTCTTCGGGAGCAAGAAAGAGAAGGTCTGTTCCTCCGTTTCCGTTAAGGTCGGTTACTGCAAAGGAGATATGCCTATAGGAGCCGGAGAGATACTTTTCAGTCGTTAGTTCATCGGTAAAAGCAAGACGGTAAACCATGCCCGTTGAATCAGCTGCCCATAAATAGGTATTTTGTAAATCGGAAAAGCCGGTACAATAAAAGTCAGGAATATTGGGCGGCAGTTTATGACTGAATCTAATTCTTAATTCTCCTTTCCTGTTGTATCCTGTTACATTACCCGATTTGTCTACCGTAACGATATAATCTTTGTCGCCTATTGAAATATGTTTAACCGGACAGCTTACAATATCGTCTGTTTCAGGTTTTGCCCATTCTTTAACCTGGTCTCCATTTATGTCATATTCGTGTATTTTTTTATCTTCCGAACACACAATAATTCTATATTTATTATCATGGTCATAATCAAAAATCGAAATAGCCCCCGTCGCCGGAGATGATAGTTTCACCGGAAATCCTCTTAGATTTTTGCCGTTACGGTCAAGACCGCAGATATTTTCCCTGGTGTTGAAGATGAACTGAATTTTACCATTGCCAAGGGCATCCACATCTTCTGCTTCGCTTAACATCCGTCCGTCAACTTTATGTTTCCATTGAATTTGCCCTGTATTGCTAATCAGATAGACATTATCGAATAGGTCCTGAACGATTACGAATTTATTTTTTGTTCTGAAGTCGGTAACCCAACAGGGCGCATTGGCGAGGGTTGTGTCGAGTGATGCCTGCCAAAGAGCGCCTGCCTGTTTTTTATATTGCGGATTGCGTTTTAGGTAGCCATTGGTGTAATACATCCCTTGCATGGGCGCGAATTGCAGCGCCAATGCCTGAAAATTTTTGGTAATATTTGCGTGTTCTTTTACAGCGGCTGCATAGTCATCATTAAGTTCCTGTTCATACAGGGAACCGGAGAGCGCTATATTATTGTAAATAAATATAGCGGACTCGTCAGATATATGCTCCTTAATGAAGGACTGATAGTAGGGGTCTTTGGCAAGGGTATTGCCTCCATCTGTGCGGGTAATGAACGACTCCAGGGCGTTCGGGGTATTGGCGAAAATTACATAGTTGCCTGACCAAGTATAATAGCATTGTTTTAATTGTCGAAACGTTTCGCCTAGCATATTTGGCAGAATACCCTCAATGTTAATCTGCTGGATAATATGTTTCATAAATTCCTGGCGGAAAGGACTTTTACTATTATCTGCGGAGGATGTCAAACCCGCAACGCTATCGAGCGCTGATATTGCTTCGCGAGTATCATTAGTTGCCACTACAGCATAGATATCATTTTGTAGGGAGCTGTCTGACGGTTCGGTAACTACAAGCGCCATTTCATTTCCAATCCACTTATAAAAGTAATTTTCAATATTCATGGAGTATTTCTTATCGGTCTCATCTATCCATTCATTGCGTTTATATAATTTGCGCTGTGCATCTAAATATTGCTTATATTTCTTCATGTAAGTCCTGAAATCTCCCAGTTCAAAGCTGTACAGCAGGGCGGTATTCGCCGGGAGGACGGATGCGATGGCGGGCGAGCGTACGGGTTGTCCGTTTATGAGTTGTAAATATTGACCGCCTAATGTGTCAGCATCGGTAAAACCATTCATAATTATCTCATTCGGGCTGAAGGTCAGGTCAAGCTCTGTCCATTCGGCAAAGTTATTAAGCGAATTTAATTCAAAGCGGAATTGTTTTGATGCAAACGGTGCGACTGTGTTATTAATTTCCTGATAGTTGAGAAAGAGGTTTGCCATAGCCAGATGGTCGCAAGTATTAAGTACTTTGGTAAAATACCTATTGTCCAGCAGGGATATCTTTTTATCGAGTTGCCGCAGAGATTGTTGTACGAGGTTAAGCTGCAGCGAAGCCACGGCTATATTCTTATTAAATGCGCAATAAAAATCCTTCCAGCCCTGTCTCTTCAGGCAATAAATAGTAGTTCCTTCATATCCCAATTCGCTAAGTTGACCGGCGCCGGCTATACTTTTAAGAAATGGCAAAATTATTGCTTCACCGGCTGCCGTTCCGGTCGAACAACAGAAGAGGCAGTCAAACCCGTTCTGACCGTAAGAATGACCTGAAATAAAAAGAGGATTTTCGTCTAAAATAGTGTGTAATGCCGGATATCCATAAGTTATCGAATCTAAAAAGCGCAGATCGCGACCGAGTTCCGAAACATTTGAAGTTCCGAGCAGATCCTGCCACATCAGGTTTGTTTGCGTAATGTTTTTTAACAAAGGATATGTCCTTGGGAATTCAAGAATAAATGAGGCATCTATTGGGATTGCTGTAATCGCATCGTTCGGAGGCGATTCCTGTTTTTTAAGGCGAAAGTATTCCACTGTTCCCACCGCCGAGAGCAGAAGAATCAATGTAATCAGCGCTATTTGTTTTATTCTTTTTTTCAATGTTGATGAAATAAATCCCATTCTACCAGCTGAAAACTCAATCTATGATAAGGGGTTGTACCATATTTTTCAATCGTTTGCCTGTGTTCCTGCGTGGCATAACCTTTATTCCGCTCCCATCCGTATCCGGGATGTTCTTTATGCAACCGGAGCATCAGGTCGTCTCGGTAAGTTTTTGCGAGCACGGAGGCGGCGGCGATGGAGTTATAAATGGCATCTCCTTTTACTATGCACCTGTGCGGTATATTTCCATAAGGTTTGAACCTGTTACCATCCACGAGTATAAACCCGGGTTTGCAGGTAAGCTTATCCAGCGCCCTGTGCATGGCAAGAAGGGAGGCATTAAGGATATTTATTTCGTCTATCTCCTCGCTGCTTGCCTGTCCGACTCCGAATGCAATAGCTTCCCTTTCAATTATATCTCTTAGCTTATACCGGTCCTTCTCCGACATAACTTTTGAGTCATTCAAAACGGAGTTTCTGAAGTTTTTGGGAAGTATGACTGCAGCGGCAAAAACAGGACCTGCAAGACAGCCCCGTCCGGCTTCATCGCACCCTGCCTCGTCGAGGTTTTTATTCAAATACGGCTTGAGCGGCATCCGGCAATTGTTTTTTCAATTGAGTTCCAGGTAAGCTCTGCGGTCTTCTCCCAGGAAAATAGCCGGCATCTTACCCTGGCTTTTGCAATAAGTTCATTGCGCAGCCGTTCATTTCCGGCAATGTCGAGCAACGCTCCGGCAATAGATTCCACTGAAAATGGATCTGCTTGTAAAGCGGCATCTCCCGCCACTTCAGGGAGTGAGGCAACGTTAGATACAACCACCGGTACATTGCACTGCATCGCTTCTATAACCGGTATTCCAAAGCCCTCATAATATGACACATATACCGAAGCGAGAGCGGCGCCGGTAACTAGATCG
>JAKAOA010000031.1 GCA_021823405.1 Bacteroidota bacterium
GTGAAATTACCGGGACCGGATATGGGATTACGGTAACGGCTTTTGTGAGTGTGTCGGTTACGCATCTGTTGGTGATTATAACGCTATAAGTGGTTGTAGCGTTAGGGGTTACTTTTATGCTATCTCCCGTGGAACCGCCCGGCAGCCACAGATAGGAATTGCCACCGGTACCTACAAGATAGGTGCTTTGAGCGGCGCAAATACTGTCATTACGGGCTGTTAAACCTGTTGCACTTCTGATAAGAACAGTAATCTTTTGAGTAGTTTGGGCACTGCACCTGCCGTTGGAAACATTCAAAGTATAAGTTGAACTACTGTTAGGTTTCACCCAAATTGTGTCTTTTGTGCTGCCCGAAGGACCCCAGGTGTAGGTCCCGCCTCCTCCCGCCACAAACATAACGCTGTCGCCTTGGCAAATTGTATCAGATGTAGGTGAGGATGTTATCTGGGGAACTGGCACCGGATTAACCTTTACAGTTATGGTGGTATCTGCCTGACAGGAGCCATTTTTTGCGGTTAGGGTGTAGATTGTCTGTACCGGCGGTGAAACTCTTATACTTGAAGTGGTAGCGCCGTTGCTCCAGCTATATGTTAATCCCCCGCTGCCTGTTAATGTAATACTGTCTCCTTTGCAAACGCTATCGGGTCCTGAAATTCTGGCTTGTATTGGTTGTACCACTACGGTTACGAAACTTGTATCGGTCTGGCAGTTGCTTGTTGTAAGATAGTAGGTGGTGGTAACGTTCGGCTTTACTCTGATGCTGTCACCGGTTTTACCGGTACTCCATTCGTACGTTGAACCTGTGCATAAACTGACATAGAGTATGGTACTGTCGCCGGGGCAAATGGTGTCGTTGCCATAGATTTTAGGAACTATTGAATATTTGCTTACAAAGGAAGTAGCATCGCTAAGATACCTTTTTACCGTGTCGTTTCCTACAACCAGAGTAGCAGGTGAAGCAAGGTCGCCTGCAAATATTATCCGGTTGAGGCTATCTGTGGCAAGGGCATTGGAGAAGAACACGTTACTCTGATTATTAAAAGCCATCCCGCTGAACGCTTTACCGTTGGAATCGAGCCGGACAATGTAGGTAAAGGGCTGACTAAGATTAATATTTGAACCCGGCGTTTCAACGTTCACGCATCCTACTGAAAAAGTATCGGAACAAAATCCGGACCAATATACGTTCCGGCACTTATCGGTTGTGATGGAAGATTCTACTATAGTGCATATCTGCTGTTGCGAGATATTTCTGCAACATACCGCCCATAAGGGTACCCCAAGATGCGTGTACTTGGCGAGCATTGAATTGGAGCATCCGTTTCCGCTATAGTTATCAATTATAACAGATGGTCCAATATTTAGCGAGGCGTTGGTAAATTGAGATGCGAGATATACATTATTACTTTTATCAACGGAGAGAGGAGTAGGGCAGACCTGCCCCGGCGTGGTGCCTATGTTTATAGCCCACATCGGACTGCCGGCGGAACTGTATTTTGCCAGGTAAACTTCTGTTTGCGGCGGATTTAAAACATACGCCCCGAAAGTGCACTGCCCTGAAAAATTGCCTGAAACGTAGCAATCGCCGCTATCATCAACAGCGCAAGCAAGTCCCAGCGTGGTGGCTCCGGCGGCGAGGGTAGGGCAAACCGCCCAAAGTACAGAACCTGTCGGACTGTACTTGGCAAGAAACATGTTTTGTGCCGCAGCCGTTAAAGTATATGTCCCAAAAACTACTGTGCCTGTAAAATAACCGGCAAGGTAAATATTGTTATTGGCATCGGTGGAGGCGCCGTAAGCCAAACTCTGCGATGATGTGGATGGGCGCGTTGCCCATAATACGTTACCGTTGCGGTCGTATTTTACAAGGTAGGCGGCGGAAGAGGCGCCGTTTGCGTTAAGGCGTACCGGTCCAAAGGCAATAGAATCGCTGAAATATCCCGCTTCTACCACATTAATCTGCTGGTCGCATGCAACGCACATCCCGTAAACGGAGGCGGAGTTGGTAAGGGCTTTATCATTTCTTGCCCATAATGGAACGCCGCTCGTATTGTATTTGGTAAGAAAATCGGTTTGAGTGCCTGTAATGTTGAGCCCGAGATTGCCGAACGATACGCGAGAACTGCCGCTGGCATATCCGGTATAATATACATCATCTGTCCGGTCGGTTGCAGTAAAGCTTGCATTTTCAACGGCGCTGTCCGCCTGTTTTACCCAATACCAGTTTACCTGACCGAAAGCAGAATTAATGATAAAAAATAGGGGGACGATAAATATGGCGCTAAAAACCCGTGAACGCATTAGGCGAGATTTATACCCACCGGTCAAAAGCGAACCAGTTATCGTAATTTTTTTCATGGAAGAGTTGCTTTATGAAAACAATTCAAAGGTACAAAAAAATAATAAATTGACTCCGTTTATAAAGATATTAATTTATTGGGCAGTTATGCCGATGCTTTAAGTTTGTAAATTTTAGCAACCCGATAGCTATCGGGTTCAATTGTGGCCGGCATAAAAAGAGATATGAAATATTTTTTGCCTGCGCCGTGGGATGTTGTTTATCGCAGGAATGATTAAATTTGTGCTATTCCTCAAGGTTAAAGGATAAGATAAACCGGCGCCTCGCTGCGAATAGAAAAAATGAAGAAGGCAACAGCATTACGTATCAATTTAACACTTCATCTTATTACAGGTGGTTTAATCTCCTTATCCGCCCAGATTCCTAATGCAAGTTTCGAGAACTGGACATCGGGCGCACCCAACGGCTGGCGGGTGACCTCTAATCCCGCCTTAACTACTGTAACAAGGTCGAATAACGGTTATGCGGATACCAACGCATTGCGATTAAATGTGGTTTCCCTCGGCGGCGGATATACAGCCGGAGGATCTGTAAAATCGGGTGGAAAGTCGGTTTTTTTTGCGGATACGGGAAACTTCCTTTCCTTATCAGGATGGTATATCCTCCACATGGCGGATAGTTCGGATGAGCTATATATCTCGGTTGGCGCAAAATGCGGTGACGGAACGTTGAATGGTTCAGGGATGCTCAACTGTTTTATTGACTCCAATACTGCTGTATATAAACAATTTATCGTACCCGTTGAGTATTACAATTGGTGTACGGCAGATTCTGCGACAATAACAATGGAAGTAACAAATTTTTCCACCTATAAGCCAGATACGAACTCCTATGCGATAATAGATGAATTATCACTCGGGGCGATAAGCGGTTATTTACCTTTAGGCAATCAAGTTAATATTGAGAATGTATATCCTGTTCCGGCGAATGAAAAATGTAACATCGTTTACACTTTACCTGTAGCATCGCTTGTTTCGGCTTATCTTTTTGATGTAAGCGGCAGGAAGATTCTTGAACTCCTGAACCCTGCGCATCAAACACCGGGCAGATACAGAATAACATTTAATGTAAGCGGACTTGCCAACGGAGTTTATATCAGCCGGATTATGGCTGACGGACAGGTTTATATACAAAAAGTAATAGTGGAGCGGAATTAACTATAAAATCTATGCGCGTGAAACCGGACACCAGTCCATTCGCAGCTGGTGAGTATTCTGATAATCGACATTTTGCCAGACAATACAAGGGTTTTCCTTGGATGATTTTTTGGATGAAGATAGGCATTGGATACCTTGAAACATACCTTAAACTGGGATATACCCTTATTACAAAGGAATGCTGGTATGGTCCGTTTAAGGGAGAATTCGGGCATTTCCTTGCGCATAATTTGCCGTTTTTGATGTATTTACATAGCAAGGGTGTGAAAATTCACTATTGCGGGATGGAGTTGCATAAACCATTACTGATGGACGAAAACGGCGACACTATTCTTGCAGAATTCATGCCATTGAGAGATTTCTTTCAGGAGGTGCGCCCTTCGGGAAACAGCACCATACCGCCGCCAGACGTTCAGCGAGAGATAGAGGCATTCCGGAAAAAGGCGAAATACCCGTTCTGGAATATAGGAAACGACTTTTATTATTGGTTCATACACCGGAATCTGCTGATAAAGGGTCCATATATGAAAACATATAATCTTGAAAAAGTTTATGGCAGGAACAAAGACCGTAATGTTGTAATATTTCCTCGTAAGCAGGGGGTGGAATTTTCGCTTAATAACGGTGGTCCGTGGGATTATATGGAAGTTGCACGCGCTGTGAGCCCGTATTTTAAAAAGGTTTTTATTACCGGTCATCCGTCCATGTGTCTTGATTATACTCCGGAAAATAATATAGAGTTATGCCTGTCGGAGGACAATCGCACTATATTGGAAAAATGCGCCGGCAGCCAGCTTATTATTACCCCCCATTCCGGCGTAAATAACATTGGGGAATATACCAATACTAAAGTGCTTATTATTTATAACGGCAAGCCGCCTATAGGGAGTTTACAGAATACGCTGCGCTTCCGCCCGTATATAGGTTCACGCCACAATTTGGATTTTGCATTCTCCATATTTGAAATAGCCGCTTATGCGAAAAGCTTTAACTTTAAACCCAAATATTAAGTTAAACACGCTCTATTAATAGCCAGAAAATTTTAACTCAATTATGCGCATTCTTATTACAGGGGTAGCCGGTTTTATAGGTTCCAACCTGCTCGATTATTTAATAGCGAATACCGACTGGCAGATAACGGGCATTGATAATTTAAGCACCGGATCGCTGGATAATATAGGACCTCATAAAAAAGATAAGCGTTTTGAATTCCTGAAAATGGAATGCACCGAAATTGATTCGCTGAAACAATATGACAAAGTGTTTCATCTGGCGGCATTACCGCGTATTCAGCCGAGTTTTGAACTAATAACTCTGCACATTCAAGCCAATCTAATAAATGCGGTACATCTGTTGGAGGTTATGATTAGTGAAAATCATTATCCTCGCCTGATATATAGCGGTTCGAGCGCCATTTACGGTACTCCTGAAAAAATTCCTACAGATGAAAGTGAGCGGGTAGATTGTTTGAGCCCTTATGCCTTTCAGAAATATGAATTTGAAAAATATCTTGAACTCATTTCTACCAGATTTCCACTCGATTATGTTACGCTCCGGTATTTTAATCCTTACGGACCGCGCAGTTTTAATCCGGCGAACAAATTTAATGCATACAGCAGCGTGGTTGGGATATTTTTAAATTGTAAAAAAATCGGCAAAGAATTGCTGATAACGGGCGATGGTCAGCAAAAGCGCGACTTTATTCATGTTAATGATTTGGCGCACGCCAACTACCTTGCCGCTATTTATCCTAATCGGCTAAACACCGCATTTAATATCGGTAATGGCAGTACCCTGTCGATACTTGAACTGGCAAAAATGATTTCGGATAAATATCGCTTCATTCCAAAACGGGAAGGCGAGGCGGATATTACGTTTGCCGATATTACAAAAGCAAAAAGGATTCTGGGATGGGAACCGACCTGTAGCCTTAGTAACTACTTGAGGGAACAAGTATAGTAGATGGCAAACCTTTCTGCATAAAGGTTGTCGTTCTTTTTCTTATGGTGAAAAGTAGAAGAACTTTATAAGGTTCTAATTTCTCTACTCCAGTAAATTGTGAACTATACCGGGTAAATTATCCGTTGGATAGGTTCAAAGCTTTTCAGTCCATTTGTGAAATGTTGCTTTATTACAACCATAGCTGACCGGTCTTTTGTCTGCATGCACACATTTGTCGCATTTCAAACATTGATACTCCGCTTTTCCTTCAATACCAATATTTATCCATTGGTGGAAGGTCGCCTTGGGCAACCTTCCCTCATAGGGGTATAAACCTTATATTTTATTTTTGCACATGACTTGCAATAATAAATATGTACTATAGGTTTTTTCATTCCGTTACTGCGTTAGCGACTGAAAGTCCTTATCGTTTTTATACTTAATGAATTCACAATCGGTGGCAGCCATCTTTTTGAAGGTGGCGTCTTTATTAATCGCTGATTGCAGATTTGTTATCATCTCATTTTTATTCCCACTTCTTGCATATATTATCGCTTTCAAATAATATGAAACAGGTGATTGATCCCCCGAATTGCTTAAGGTAGATTGGGCTTCATTCACATTATTATTTAAAAGAAATGCGAGAGCTGTGTTAAAAGAGTTGATATTTCCCATCTTATTTACCGCATCGGAGTAATCACCATTATAAATATCAATTATACCTAAATTATAGGATACTTCCGGACCTGCTGCAGACGCTATTTTAAAATCGTCGGCTGCTGTTTTTGTATCGCCATCCATCAATGCAATAACACCCATATTGTTATCTATTATCGGGTTCAAATGCGACAGCGTGGAAGCATGAGTCAGGTCGCTTTTAGCTGCTTCTGATTCATTACTCATAATGTACTCAAATGCTGCGTTATTAAAGCCGCGCCAATCATTAGGATATTGTTTTTCGGCGGTCTTAAAAATAGTCAGTTTCTTCCCTATGTTTGTAGTAAGGGTTGCCGCATACAAAATCTCATCTGCTGTCAAACTATCGGGATGAGTGAAAACTAACTGGCTAATCTGTTCGTTGCTCCGGCTTTTCTTTTCTGCATTAAGGACCATTACCGACCTTCTTAGCTTCGGTAGAATTCTATCGGCTAATTCTGTATAAGTTACCGCCATGCTTTTAATCTCATTCATCCGTTGGTCATGGTCGGTATACATGGAAAGAACGCGAAGGATTAAATCTTTATCTTTTATATTGGAATGTTGTACAAGTGTTTTGAATCCGTCCCAGTCCATGCCTGTTTTACCGATTTCGTAAAAGTCCTTTTCCGTACCGAATCTGGTATTTACCTTTTTTGGCTTCATTGACCTGAAAAAACCTCTCATGGCAACTATCGATGATTTCCCTCTGTCATCAGCAAGGTGACTATTAAAGGCAGTTTCTCCATCAGGAGAGGCATATGCAGAAAGAGTTATGTTATCGAATTTATATCCTTCTTTTATGCCCTTGATTATAAATTCTTTAAATTCTTCCATCTCCTTGCTTCTCATTTGGCTTCTCCTCACATCCGAGTGGTTTATTACAAAGAATATTCGGGATGTATCCTTTTCAAGAGTTGTTTTTGTAAAATTGTCTTTGGCAAGTATAGGGCGTGCATCCTTTTGAAGCAATAATGCAGTGGTTATCGTACCATTGGCAAGGGCAAGAGGGGGGAAATTCTTTTTTTTGTTTTCCAGAGTGGCGTCAAGATACAGTTCGTCTATTTTCATTTTCGAGTTATATGCTACTTTGTCGGTATAATTCAAGTTGCCGCCGCTTCCATAGTTTATTTTTATTCCATTCTGCGAAGCTCTTTCACCAACAAGCGTTACCGATTTCAGTGGCAGGGTGGTTCCGTCGCCGAATTTCAGTATCGGCGTAACAGTTACAATTGCATTCTTATTAAAGAATTTTGCTGGATAACTCGCCTTTATATTTATCGCTACACTATCCCCGTTGTCCTGCATGGGATTGGGGTTTACTGTGTATTTTATTTTCGAAGTATTCTTGAACATTTCGGAAAATCCTCCACAACCGGTCAGAAGGATTGAAGCACCAAAAATCAATGTGAAAGTTACATTCTTAAAAAGTTTCATATTATTGTATTTAAATTTGTTAATATTAAAAAAAGGTACCTGCTCACTAGTTATTACTTGGCAAACGTAAATCCATTGCAAACCGTTTGCCCTCGGCAGGTACCAGTAACAATAGATTTATTTAATTAATATCACCATGAACTTACTTTCGCTCCAGAACGAAGCCGGATCGGTAATCACCAGTGTATCGGCATTGGTTGATACTCTGTATGAATTTAGCGGATGAGTAGTAATAAGCTTGGCGAATTTACTATTCAGTACTACAGTGTGTAAAGTGGTCAAATCCGCCTTAGTGAATTTCGTATAATTCGCTTCAGGATTAAGTTCTGCCGTACGACCAATCCCCAATATACCGCCTTTTTTGTCAACGAGCCCTTTGTTGCGTAGCTCCTTTAACGTGCCGAAGGTATAATAAACCGTATTTACTTCTGTTCTCATGGCATTTATTTCTGCCCTTTGTCTGTTTATTACCGTAACACTGTCGTTGAACCGAATAGTGAGGTTCTGTAAAGAATTGTTTGCCCTTGCCAATTTTTCCTGTAAAACCTCAATCTCGGTATTTTTTTCTGCAAGCTCCTTGGTAAGGTGAGCAAGCATTTTTTCCAAACCGGCATCTTTCTTGTTCATTTTGTGTAGTTTTAGTTCCAGGTGATATATTTTTCTGTTGTTCTTTAGTATCAGCCGGTCCAGCGTCTTCACATCAGATACAACACCTTGACCCAGTGATTCTCCTGACTGATTTACAGTCAATATTTTTTCTTTGGATTTGATACTGTCAAGATTATCCTGTATTTGATTCATGGCATCGATATACATGGAAATGACTGAATCTTTTTTTTGACTTTCAGCCAACAATGTGGAGTCATTCAATGCAAGAGATTTCTCTTTAGCTACTTGTGTGCTATTGTTGCAAGCTGTAATAATCGCCAACGTTGCAACTAAATAAATTCTGAATTTCATAACGTTCGATTAAAGAAATTAAAAAATAATTGATTGCTGTATTGTCCCTTAAGGAATTAAGAGAAATTCGTGAAATAATGTATGTAATCGAATGCGCCTTTATCCGAGGCGACGAATTACACAATCATTGCAATTAGCAGCAAAAAGGGGGCGAACGTAATGGGGTAGAATAGAGGAATTCTTCGAGAAGAAGTAATTTTTGACAAATTGGAGGTAAGTAGGAAGTGCCAAATACTTCCGAACCGAAGTAATCTTTTTGAAATTCCCTGTTAATAGCATAGGGATTTATAGGAAGACAGAATTTATCTTTTCCTGTTTTATCCTGGTAGCGTAAAATAATTATGGCAAATCCCCTGGAAGGAAAACGGACGGGTTTATCCGGGGCTATGTTAATGTATTGGGATGTTGCAAGATAGTTATTTAAATCAAACTGAAGTGGCAAATAATGGGCTGAAGGATCAGAATGCGGTACTTTTACGCAAAATATAAGTAAAGAGATGAATATGGCTTTTAAAACATTCATAATCTTATAAACAGATTTGGGAACGCAAAATAATGGTAAAATCTCATGCATTTTAAATTTTATGTGTTAATTAATGTTAAAAGGAGCTTTCCCATTTCCAGTCTCTCACGCGTTATGCTCAATATTCCCTGTTGTTTGTATAATAAGCTGGAGTTGTTGCATTCCGTCGTTGGTGAAATCATTTTTTATGTCAATGATTTTATGAACTCAATATTTTTATACATTTGCGCACTTAAAATATAACAAATGGGAAAAGGAGACAGAAGATCCCGTAAAGGGAAAATATGGAGACACTCGTATGGTGTGACCCGTAAAAGGAAAAAAATTACGAAACCGGCATTTGTACCTAAGGTAAAAAAGGAAAAGAAAATCATAAAGCCGATAGAGGGAAAAATAATTATTCCTCAAACCGAACCGGTTACCGTACAAATGGAGGAAAAAGTAAACGCTATCCCGGAAGTTACGACGAAGAATGAAGTTGCCGCCTCCATGAAAGACGAGGCGGTAGCCGCCGAAGTAAATGCGGTAATTAAAAAAACGGCTAAACCCAAAAAGACCATCGCCGCGAAAAAAGCTAAACCGGCAGAGGAGAAAAAAGCTCCTGCTGCTAAAAGGAAACCGGCTACTAAGGAAAAGAAAGCCGAAGCGCCGAAGAAAAAAACTGTGAAGAAAAAGTAGGCATACAGTCAGTTAATAGGTCAACTGGTAGCGAGTGTATCGTTATCCGACAATTACTGGCAGCTTCCGCAATGATTCCACAAAATCATCAAAAAGATAACGCGCATCGAGCGGTCCCGGAGCGGCTTCAGGATGATATTGCACTGCAAATACGGGTTTGTCGGTCAGCATAATGCCCTCTATGGTGCCATCATTCAGGTTGCGATGCGTTACCTTTATATTCCTCGATTTCTTCAAATCTTCTTCGCTTACCGCGAAACCGTGATTCTGTGAGGTAATTTCACATTTACCTGTAAGCAGATTCTTAACCGGATGATTTATTCCCCGATGACCATTGTGCATTTTATATGTGCTTATTCCGTTCGCCAGCGCTATAAGCTGATGCCCGAGGCAAATGCCCATTACAGGCAAGCCCGAATGAATTACTTTTTTTACTTCTTTTATTTCATTCTTCATGGATGAGGGGTCGCCCGGACCATTGGAAATTAAAAATCCGTTCGGCTTCCATTTCATCATTTCATCAAATGCAGTACCCGCCGGAAATATCCTAACCAAACATCCGCGCTCTGTGAGACATCTAACAATATTGCGTTTATAGCCCATATCCATCAGCGCAACTCTGATATTGGAGTCCGGATTTCCGGCATTATAGGGTATTGAACAAGTAACCTGGGAGGAGAGTTCGAGCCCTGCCATAGACGGCACTTTGTCTAAGATTTTTTTTAACGATTTAATATCACTATTTTCCGAAGAAATAATACCGTTCATTGAGCCCTTGTCTCGCAGGTGGCGTACCAAAGCGCGCGTATCAATATTTGATATTCCCACTATGTTATTACTTATAAAGTAATCCTTGAGCGAGCCGGTTGCTCTTTTTCGGGAAGGGATTTCATTGAAAGTCCGGCAAACAAGTCCTGCAATTTTGATGCCATCCGATTCCGATTCATTTTCCTCTATCCCGTAGTTGCCGATATGTACATGAGTGGTTACAAGAATTTGCCTGTAATAACTCGGGTCGGTAAATATTTCCTGATAGCCGGTCATGCCTGTATTAAAGCAGAGTTCACCGGTTGCCGTTCCTATTTTTCCGGCAGCATGCCCATAAAATACTTCTCCGTCATCGAGAAGCAGCACTGCCTGCGTTACAAGAGTTTTATCCATATTCCTAATTACAGGTTATATCAAAGCCGTCTGGTATTCACCTGACGAATAAGTTAAACTTAAAAAAATTTTTGTAAAGGTAAAACTAAAATAATTCGCAGTTAATTTGTTGGTAAAAAAAATATAGAGTAGTTCTGCGAATACTGCATAATCGACAGATTACACTCTTAAGCCGATGATGAGAACATCGTCTACCTGTTCTAAAACTCCACGCCATTCTTCAAATATCCGTTGTAGTTGTTCGCCTTGATGTTTCAATCCGGTTAAAGCCATTTCTTTTAGTTTATTCTGTAATTGTCTGCTTTTAAACTTTTTCCCTTCTACCCCCCCGAACTGGTCTGCGTAGCCGTCGCTGAACAGGTAAACAGTATCCCCTTTATTCAGTTCAAGGGTGTGGGTGGTAAAAGGAGTAAGTTTATCGCGCCTGCCTATGGGTTGTTTGTCGGCTACAATCATTTTCAATTCATTTTTTTGCAAGTACCATAACGGACTGTTTGCGCCGCTCCATTCTAATTTTATTGAACCATTTGGTTGTTCGCCTTGTAAAGAAAGGAGTGAAATATCCATGCCGTCTTTAATATCGGCATTTCTTTGGGCTGCCGTTGTATGCGGCTGGTTATCATTTCTTTGGGCGAATGTTTCCAGAACGAGCTCCCTTGTTTTATCTAATATTTTCCCCGGTTCCGTTAAATGAAACTCTTTCACGGCTCTGTTAAGTGCATTACTGCACACCACGCTTACCATTGCGCCGGGTACGCCATGCCCGGTGCAATCGGCTGCCGCTATAAGGGTTATATCGCCGGATCCGTCCTTCACCTTACATTTCTCAAGCCAGTAAAAATCACCTGCTACAATCGCCTTGGGCTTGTAAATGATAAAAGAATCGGGAAGCACCTCTTCGATGAGTTTGATGGGGGGAAGTATGGCATCCTGAAGTCGTTTGGCATAAGTAATGGAATCCAATACTTCCTTGTTTTTTTCCTCTACAAGGGCTTTTTGTTGTTCAGCCAGCGCTCGTTGCTTCTCAACCTCCTCTTTCTGCTGCGTTATAATTACTGTTTTTCTTTTATTCTGCTGTAAAGCCCTGTATATGATAAACATAAAAATAAGTACAAGCATGAACCCTATTGTAAAGGCATACCGTATTGTTCTCTGTCTTTTCAGTTCAGCTTCGTTCTTGGACTTTTCCGCTGCAAATATCGCTTTCGCTTTGTCCGCCTGCATTTTAAGCTGTTCCGCCTTCGATGTGTACTCCATGGTGGAGAATCTTTTTACTTCTTCCAGATTGCTGGCGCTGTCTTTTGTTCTGGAATAGAGTTCGTGCATGACAAGTGCTGTTTTGTAATCGCCCAAACCTTTGGCGGCTTCTGAATACAGTCCTGCGGCATTCTGAATAAGGATCGGCTCTCCGCTCTGTCTGGCAACATCCAAACTCTGTTCGGCATATTGTTTTGCCTTTTCAGATGAGTTTTTTCTGTAATATATATTGCCGATGCTGCAAAGACAGGAAGCGATGAGATGTTTTGATTTAATGCGTTCGCCTATCTGAAGGGCGCGGTTAAAATATTCCAACGCTTCGTCGTCGTATTTTAGTTTGCTGTACACCTCGCCGATGCTGAACAGGCAATCACCGAGGTTGCCATCATCTTCTATTGCTTCGGCAAGAGTTATAACCCTGTAATAATAATTAAGGGCTTCTATATAATTTCTTTGATCGCCGTAAACCTTGCCAAGAAGGGTTATGGCGGTGTTGTGGAGTCCTTTATTACCCACTTCTTTTGCCATTTCCATAGCCATGGTGTAATATTTCACCGCGTTTTCATAGTCCTTCTGTTGCCTGTATATGTCGCCCATACCAAGCAGTACATAATCCAATCCTTCCTTATTGTCTATATCTTTTTCGATTTTCACCGCCTTATTAAAATACTCAAGAGATTTGGCATATTCTGCCTCCGCCGTATAAATGGAACCTATTGCGGAATAACATGCAGCGATGTCCTTCTGGTCGTCGGCTTCTATGGCAACCTCAATCGATTTATCAAAATAATCCAGCGCTTTGGCATTATCTGATTGTTGTTTGTAAACCAACCCGAAGGAATATAGGCAAAATGCCTCCTTTGCCTTATCCCTTGTAGCTTTAACCATTTTCAGGCAGTAATCATAGTAAAAAAGCGCGGTGGAATATTCCGCCTTAAGCCGGTACACTTCGCCAACGGACAGAATGCACTTTACCGCTCTCGCCGAATCGTTGATTTCATTTGCCGCCTGAATTGCTCTGTTGTAATAGCCAAGCGCATCGAAATAATCGTAATCCATACGGGAAGCATCACCCAGTGCGGCAAGGCAGTCGGCAACCAACGTTTTAATTCCGGCTGAATCTGCGGTATTTTCCGCTTCATTAAATACATCTACGGCTTTTTTAAACTCTGAATGGTCAAAATAAATTTGTCCCTCCCAAAATAATTCCTGCGCTATTAAATTACCCGAACCGCTTAACTTGGCAACATTTGCCGCCCTATTCAGATTTTTCAAACCCGAATCCGCCTTCCCTTCATCAATGAAATAGCGGGCTCTGTCGCAGAGTGAGTTGATTATGCCGTATTTATAACCTATTCTTTGAGATTCTTTTAGTCCCTCATCTGCAAAAAGTATGGCTGAACTGCCCGATTTTATTGCAAGCTCATTTAATTTATTAATCGCATCCGTGTCGTGCTGCGATTCAAGTATTTTTCGTTTCAGAATATTGGCAAACTGCCTCGAATTAGTTGTATCATGGAGCAAACTATCCACCTTGCTACTCCATTTGATGGACAGGGTAGTATGAGAGGTTACCTTCTTTTCATGCACATTATTTGAACAGGCGGCTATAAGCAGGCATGAAATGAGAAATAAAAGATGTAAGCGGAAGGTATTCATCTATTAATAAAGTTCAATATAAGGCAAAATTATTCAAAATAACCGATATGTATTACTAATCTTTGATATATGATGTTATTCTTGTTTTAATGTAGCTTTTCTTTGGTATATACCAATCAATTCTGATTCGACGATAATATGCCCTTTCATCAATGCTGTAAGTTTTTTTTCACCGGTGGTGGCGCAAGGCGTGGCAAACGTTGTATCAAGTGCGAAAAGTTTGAAATGATAGTGATGTAGTCCGTCAGGCGGACAAGGTCCCTTGTAACCAAATAAGCCGAAACTTGTTATTCCCTGCCTGATTCCGTCCTTTAAAACCGAATCGGTTGGAAACTGCGGGGTGATGCCTGTATATTTATACGGTATATTAAACACTATCCAGTGAACCCAGACACCCATTGGTGCGTCTGGGTCGTCCATAATCAGCGCGTATGATTTTACATTGCCCGGCGGCTTATTCCATCGTAGTTCAGGCGAGATGTTTGAGCTGTCGCAGGTGTATAAGCGCGGTATGGCATTGCCGGTTATAAAAGTAGGGCTTGTCAGGGAAAATGCCTTTAATTCCGGCGTAGAGTCAACTTCGGTAGCGCTGATTTTGTTCTGACTGTGGGTGCACGAAGTTAATATAACGGCAAAATGTGTGAAGAGCCAAAAAAATAGCGGGGTAGAAGTCAGGCGCTTTCTATTAGTTATATTAGCATTCATTCCTTATCGGATTTAATGCAAAGATACCGTTAAGGTATCAAATCGCCATCTTTTATTGTTAATTCTTCCTTATCTTTGCTCCATGAGTCCATTAACCACGCTGAATGCCATATCGCCTGTTGACGGAAGATACTGGTCTGCCGCCGAATCACTTTCTCCTTACTTTTCTGAACAAGCTTTAATGAAATACCGTGTACGGATAGAGGTAGAGTACTTTATGGCTCTATGTAAGACCGGAATTCCGCAGCTTAAAGGTGCGTCGGAGATTATAGCTGGAGGAGATATGTTAAAAAAATTAGGAGAAATCTATAACGGCTTTAATCAGGAACAAGCCCGGACGATTAAAGATATTGAAAAGATAACGAACCATGATGTAAAAGCGGTTGAATACTTTGTAAAGGATAGATTTGAATCCATTGGTCTGGGGAAATATAAAGAATTCGTGCACTTCGGTCTTACCTCGCAGGATATAAATAATACCGCCATCCCCCTTGCCACAAAAGAGTGTACCGCCGGTCTGATTTTTCCTGTTTTGGCGGGCTTTATTAATAAACTTGATGAATTCGCTTCCAGATTCCAAGATGTTCCTATGCTTGCCCATACACACGGGCAGCCAGCATCGCCTACAAAGGTTGGTAAAGAGTTTGCCGTTTTTTCGGAACGCCTTAAAAATCAATTGAAGATGCTGGAAAATGTCCCTTTCTCGGCAAAATTCGGCGGTGCAACGGGTAACTTCAATGCCCATCATGTAGCATATCCTGATATCGACTGGAGGACGTTCGCCAATCGGTTTCTTGAAGGGCTTGGCTTGAAACGCCAGCAATATACTACCCAAATTGAACATTACGATGACCTTGCGGCATTGTGCGATAACATGAAGAGGGTAAATACCATTTTCACTGACCTTAGCCGGGATATGTGGAGTTATATATCAATGGGCTATTTTAAGCAAAAAATAAAAGCCGGAGAAGTCGGTTCATCCGCCATGCCTCACAAAGTAAACCCCATTGATTTCGAAAATGCCGAAGGTAATCTCGGCGTCGCAAACGCACTTTTCGAGCATCTTGCGGCAAAACTGCCTGTATCACGCCTGCAGCGCGATCTGACCGATTCTACCGTGATTCGTAATTTGGGGGTGCCATTCGCTCATTCACTCATAGCTTACGGCGCTCTAAATAAGGGATTTGATAAAGTGGAGGTAAATGCAAAGGCGCTTAATGATGACTTGGAACGAAACTGGGCTGTGGTTGCCGAAGGTATCCAAACTATTTTACGTCGCGAAGGATATCCGAACCCTTATGAACTACTGAAAGATATCACCCGCACCAACGATTCCATCACGCAAGAAACAATAAAATCATTTATCGACTCCCTGGATATAAGTCCTCGGGTAAAGGACGAACTTAAGCGGATAACCCCTCACAACTATACCGGAATTTAATGAAGGTGGCTGGGTTTACCATCGTAAGAAATGCGTTGAAGTATGACTATCCGGTATTGGAATCCATCGCATCTGTTCTACCTATTTGTGACGAAGTTTTAGTTAGTGTCGGACAATCCGATGACGACACTTTAAATCTGATTAAAGGCATTCCCGGTTGCAAGATAAAAATTATGGAATCAAAATGGAACGATGATATGCGTACCGGCGGGTTGGTGCTTGCTCACGAAACGAATAAAGCCAAAGATGCATTGAATACAGACGCCGACTGGTTATTCTATATCCAAGCCGATGAGGTGCTTCACGAAGACGGATTAGAGAAAGTGCGCGAAGCGATGTTAAAATGGAAGGATGATAAAAATGTGGAGGGGTTGATTTTTAATTACAGGCACTTTTATGGTTCTTACGCTTATGAGGTCGAGTCCTTTTCTCATTGGTACGCCAAAGAGATAAGAATAATTCGAAATAGCCCGCTTATCCGCTCATACCGGGATGCACAAGGTTTCAGAAGATACAATACACGGGAACCCGACGACATTCAACTGATAAACGGCGGCTCAAAGCTAAAAGTGAAAGACACGGGCGCCTATATCTATCATTATGGCTGGGTGAAAAATCCTTACATTCAGAAACGGAAATGGAGTAATTTTCAAAAACTATGGCACAATGACGACTGGATAACGAAGAATGAGGACATAAACCCGGAATACGATTATTCCCAAGAGGTTGCACTGATGAATTTTACAGGTAAACACCCTGCGGTTATGAACGTGAGAATAAAAATGCAGGACTGGAACTTTAAACCGGTTCGCCGCAAACTAACCTTAAAAGAAAGAGCATTAAGTTTTACCATCCGCCACTTCGGTTGGAATCCGGGTCTCTATCGTAATTACAAACTTATATAATTCCTTGCAAATGTTTTTTCTATTCTCGAAGATACTCGAAATTCTTATCGAACCCCTCGTATTGGTCTTTATACTACTGCTGATAGCTGTATTCAGCAGAAACGAGGTCAGACGAAAACGATTCTCGGTTGCGGCATTGGCGGTATTTTTTATCTTCACCAATAATTTTATAGCCGATGAGGCAATGAGATCGCTCGAATACCCCGCTACACCTGATACCGAATTGCACGGTACATACGATTTTGGCATAGTTCTGGGAGGTATGATGAATTACGATACCAAACTGAAGCGGGAACAATTCGACAGAGGCGCAGACCGGCTGTTCCAAGCGCTTAAACTATACAGGGAAGGAAAAATAAAGAAGATTTTTATAGTGGGCGGTTCCGGCAGCATACTTCTACCTGACAAACGGGAATCGCCGATAGCGCGCAATTACCTCGTGGCAATCGGCGTACCGACTTCCGACATTCTTATTGAGCCAAAATCGCGCAATACTCACGAAAACGCGCTCTTTGCCAGACGGATACTTGATAGCGTTGACCCTGGTGGCAGGTACCTGCTTATTACCTCCGCGTATCACATGCCAAGGGCATACAGATGTTTCCTAAAGGCAGGTATCGTTGCAGACAGGTATTCAACCGACAGGTATTCGGGACCTCGGAAATTTATTTTCGACCATCTCTTCATCCCTGATAAGTTAGCCCTTGATGAATGGGATATAATATTACACGAATGGATGGGATTTATCGCCTATAAAATCTCCGGATACATCTAATCGGAAATCGTTCCGTATTCCATTCACTATTAATGGCAGGGAAGGATGTATTTAATAGGGCTGGACTGATTTCTCATCCCGCTTGCACTCAATAAATTGTCAATTAAGTATATTTTATAATTTTGTCAATCATGCAAGCATCCTTCCCTAAAGTTGTAATTATTGCACTTGTAGCGTCTCTTTTCTCCTGTGCAAGAAATACAAATAATAACGACCTCCATGGATATGTCCAAAAATCTGTACTGCTCTCAAATTCATTAGGACTGGTCTCTGTTTACCTCCCTGCCGAATTAGATACTTTTTATACTGCAGTCAATTATGGCGAATATCATTGCGCCGAGCTAAAACTCCACAGATTTGCATCAAGAAAATATACTTGTTGCTTGTCAACCAACTCCGATTTCCTTTATAATGATTTGAGCGATTCGCTCTATCAATTCACCATAATACAAACCTTTAACCCGGATTGCGAAGAATATGTAACAATTAACGCCGATTTGGAAAATTCCATAAAGAACTACTATATGTCATTGGACAAAGAAGCTGCCTTGCAGCGCAAATACTATATGCGTAATATAAATGGACGCGTGTTCCTTTTAAGCGAGCTTTCTTTAAAAATTGACAGCTTGCAGCTAAGGGAGCTTGATGGTTTTACTGACGCCGATGGCAGGTTAATAAAGTTTATCTATAAATGTTACTGCAAAAACCCGGGCGACTTCATCGAACGAATGATGAGGAGTATGAAAACAATTCAGATAATAGAAGAAGGAAAAGCGGTTCCGGTTTCCTAATATTCAGTTCGGTAATGGGTACCCGCCGGCTCCCGCAATTCCTTGATATGAGATAAATAAGCAAGGTTTTATTAGCGTTAAACCCGGTTTAAACACGTCGGGCGCTGAAAGGACTAAAGACATCCGTTATTTATTATTAAAGGAGTTACCGGTATAATTACAAAGAAGATTATAATCATTAGGTAAATTCAGCCCGATTTTATGATTATTTTTGCACTGGAAGATACAGATATTACATTGAGTGAACGGGAAGAAAAAATGGCTGGTTGTTGAATTATATCGGAAGTACGCCAACTACTTTCCGGCCGACCTATGGGCTTATCTGATTATGATAATCATTTTAGTCATTGCGGCTATTTTTATTCTGTAATTCTACCTTTTGCAGTGTTTTTGCTTTAAACTTGCTATTATAGTATTTGCACCACCGTTTCAGCCCGCATTCAAGACATTTTGGATTCCGCGCCGTGCATATATACCTGCCATGCAGAATGAGCCAATGATGGGCAAGGGCTATCTGTTGCTTCGGAATGAATTTTACCAGCTGAAGTTCTGTTTGCAGCGGCGTTTTAGCACCTGTTGTTAGCCCTATTCGCGCAGCCACCCTGTGAACATGGGTATCTACAGCCATTTTCGGCTGGTTAAATACTACCGATGCTATTACATGAGCTGTTTTTCTCCCTACTCCGGGCAGAGTAGTCAATTCCCCCACAGATGAGGGCACTTTGCCTCCGAATTTCTCTACTAATGCTTTGGCGCATTTTACCAAATGATTCGCCTTATTATTAGGGTAGGTGATGCTTTTAATATAGCCATAAACCACTTCCGGAGCCGCTTCCGATAATTCAATTGCTGTTGGAAACCGCTTAAAAAGTGCGGGTGTCGTCATATTCACCCTTTTATCCGTACACTGTGCAGAGAGTATTACAGCTACCAGAAGTTCATAGGGATTTCGGTATATCAGTTCGGTTGCTGCATCAGGATTATATTTTGCGAACCAAGCCAGAACATGGCTATACAACTCTCCCTTCTTCATTGAATTGATTACGAACAGGATTCAAATAGAACGCGAATTTTCTAATTGGAGAGGTATTCTATAAAATCTACTCCCTTTAATCCCTTCGATATTTTCAGGGCTTTGGAATAATTCAGAATATTCCTAATGGTTAGCTCCGAAGGACAATCTTTCTCCTTTCTTGCCTTTAATGATGAGGTTTTTGAACTGCCTTGAGGTAGTAATAACCAATGAGTATTTTTTCCCATATTTGCATAGATGTTAAAAAATTAATATTTGTGATTTTAGTTAATAATTAAGACCTTTTTTTAATTGGTTTATATTGTAACGGACTATCCTCTCGATTATTGTATGTAGTTAGTAAAAAAGGTGTTAAAAATCTTTAATTTATCCGTTAAAGATTTTGACCTTCAATTCACTCGTAAGAAATTAAAGAAAATTACTTGAGGGTTAATTCGTTAAATAGTTAAATGAATGAACAGAGAATATTGCTATTTTATATGACATAGAAGCATATAAAAGTAAATTTACTAATTTGAATATATAAACATATAATACTTTTATAATCAAGCTATTGTGTTTTACATTTTGCATATCATTTAAATTTTTAATAATCCTTATTTTAAAGCTTCAGGAAATTTAAAATCGGATAGATTTTCGCATTTAAGAGAAACCGTTTGGTATTGGTTTAAACTGACTTCTTCTCTTGTAATATATTAAATTTCAACACATTAATTTTAATAAATAACAAAAATTTTGTGTTACTGAAACGATTTAATATTTACTTTTACAGGCGAGTTTGAAAAATAAACTCTCAAAATATGAAGAAGACCTTCCTATCTTTTTTCGCGTTTATTTGCATTTCAGTAGCCGCCCGGGCAACCCAGTGTGTGGCTATTGCATCGGGCAATTGGGAGTCGAGCGCCACGTGGTCGTGCGGCAGCGTTCCAACATGCGGCGATACCATAACAATACCGGCTACATATACTGTAACCATTACACAACAAGATAGTTACTATCCTCCCGGCTGTACCGGCGCTATGATAATTTATATTGGAGGTGAGTTGAACTTTGTTACGGGTAAAAAACTTGCTTTACCCTGTGGTTCTGCGGTAAATATATTGGCAGGCGGAGTGGTTAATCCGGGCGGGGGTGGAGGTACCTCTAACCTTATCTCTATATGCGGTACTAATGTGTGGACGGCAGGTCAAGGACCTTTAACCGGACCGGTTGTATTACCGGTTCAATTGTTATACTTTACCACCGTCTATAATGCACCGGTTGTCACAATAGATTGGGCTACCGCTTCGGAAACAAACAATAAACTGTTCACCATAGAAAAATCGGCTGACGGAATGAACTGGCAACTTCTAATGACCTATCCCGGCGCCGGAAATAGCACACAGAATGTCTATTACACTCTTAAAGATGAAAATCCCTGGCAAGGTCTTAGTTACTACCGGCTTGAACAAACTGATTTCGATGGACATTCTACGTTTATTGCAACTTCATTTGTAAATATAAATACGCAGTTTTCGGCGAATCTTTTCCCTAACCCCTCCGGAAATGAGAATACCACATTGCGCTATACATCGCCGAGCAGTGAACCGGTATATGTAACCATTACCGATATGGTAGGAAAAGAAGCAGGAAGTTATGAGTTCGAAAATGTTCAGACAGGGAATAATAATTTTATCCTTAATACTTCATCCCTTTCACCGGGCGTATATATCATACGAGCCGGTAATTCCCAAACCATCCTTTCTCTCAAGTTGGTAAAACAGTAGGCGAATCTTTACCGGTTACCGCTAATTCTGGGAATATTTGCAAATATAGCGTCGGGACGCCTAACTCCCACTCTTCAATAAACTATGCTTAACGGGGTTTGTGCATTTTAGCAACCTGATAGTTATCGGGTTCAATTGTGGTCGGTATAATCAATACTATCAGTTAAAAAAGATTCGAAAAAAGGGCATATACTTGGCTCTCACCACCTGCACTGTGTATGCAATTCTCCGAAAACTATTTACAAAAGACATTATGCCCTAACTTTGTTCAGAAATTGAATATATCAACGTTCTTAATTGTTTCAGTTAACGAAAATCATGGAAATTATTTTTATTAAATTGTATTTTTACAATCCAATTATTGAATTTCGAATTTAAAGCGAACAAATTATGGCAGCGCGTATAACAACCATAGAACAATACCGGCATGACTATAAGAGGAGTATAGACGATCCGGAGGGTTTCTGGGCGGAGATCGCCTCCAATTTCACTTGGAAATTAAAGTGGAATAAGGTGCTGGAGTGGAATTTCAGTAAACCGGAAATCAAATGGTTCCTGGGCGGTAAACTAAACATTACCGAGAACTGTCTTGACAGGCACCTCAAAAGCAGAGGAAATCAAACCGCTATATTATGGGAACCAAGCGAACTTGGCGCGAAGCCGGTTAAACTTACTTATCAGGAACTCTATGAGCAAGTATGCAGGTTTGCCAACGTTCTGAAATCTAATGGTATAAAAAAGGGTGACAGGGTTTGTATTTATATGCCTATGATACCGGAAGCTGCCGTTTCCATGCTTGCCTGCGCGCGCATAGGTGCCATACATTCAGTGGTATTTGCAGGTTTTTCGGTGCAATCGCTTGCCAACCGTATAAATGATTCGCAATGTAAGACAGTTATAACTTCTGACGGCAGTTACAGGGGGGCTAAGGATATTGAGATAAAAAAAATTGTAGATGATGCCATTGTTTCATGCCCGTCGGTAAGCAAGGTAGTGGTAGTGAAGCATACCGGAATAGCAATAAATATGAAACAGGGCAGAGACGTTTACTGGGGCGATGAAATGCTGAAAGCGATACCCGTATGTCCGGCTGAAACAATGGATGCGGAGGATGAACTGTTTATCCTATACACTTCAGGTTCAACCGGTAAACCCAAAGGTGTAGTTCATACCATCGGCGGTTACATGGTTTACGCCTGGTACTCCTTTCTAAATGTATTTCAATATAACGAAGGCGATATTTATTGGTGTACAGCCGATATTGGCTGGATAACAGGACATAGTTATATCGTTTATGGTCCGCTTCTTGCCGGAGCAGTTACCCTGATGTTCGAAGGTATTCCGACTTATCCCGATGCGGGAAGATTCTGGCAGGTGGTTGATAAGCACAAGGTAAACATTTTTTACACCTCGCCCACCGCCATACGCTCACTTGAAGCTGCCGGACTCGATTTCGTAAAGCCCTATAATCTTTCTTCGCTTCGTGTGCTGGGCTCTGTAGGCGAACCAATTAACGAAGAGGCGTGGGAGTGGTACCATAAAAATATCGGTAAGGAGCGCTGCCCGATAGTGGACACTTGGTGGCAGACCGAAACAGGCGGTATTCTCATTTCGCCGCTCGCCGGTATTACTAAACTTATTCCTTCATATGCTACGTTACCGTTGCCGGGTGTACAGCCGGTAATTGTTGACTTTGAGGGTAAACCTCTCGAAGGCGAAGATGTAGAAGGCAACCTATGTATTAAATTCCCCTGGCCAGGCATGCTGCGCACTACATGGGGCGACCACGAAAGATGTCGTACTACATATTTTAACACTTTTAAGAATCTATATGAAACCGGAGACGGCGCTAAAAGGAATAAGGACGGATATTACCGTATT
>JAKAOA010000032.1 GCA_021823405.1 Bacteroidota bacterium
ATGGAGCCATCTTGTTGTATGGATTGCTGTTTGGTCATTACTTAACTATTGTACCGGTCATTTATTATTTTACTTCGACTGTTTTTCTCTCAACCTCTTCTATTTTCTCAAACGATGTCAATATAAGCGCTTTTCCGTCAGTTATTGCTATGGTATGTTCAAAGTGCGCCGATGGCTTGCCATCTGCTGTCGTCATCGTCCATCCATCGGCTTCCTGTTTTACGTTTTTTGTGCCCATGTTTATCATCGGTTCTATACATATCACCATTCCGGCTTTCAGTTTTTGCCCGTTCCCCCTTCTGCCATAATTAGGCACGTCAGGCGCTTCGTGCAAACTTCTGCCAATCCCGTGTCCTACTAGTTCACGAACGACTCCGTAATTGTGGCTTTCCACAAATTTCTGAATCGCCTCACCTATATCTCCTATTCTGTTACCGCCGCAAGCCGCTTCAATCCCTTTGTAGAGCGATTCCTTGGTTATTTTAAGGAGATGCTCTATATCAGGACTTATAACCCCTACGGCAAATGTGTAAGCCGAGTCACCGTAAAAGCCATCCTTCACAACTCCGCAATCTACCGACACAATATCGCCTTCCTTAAGAATATAATTACCCGGAATACCGTGTACCACCTGCGCATTTACCGAAATGCATAGTGTTCCGGGAAATCCTCTGTAACCTTTAAAGGCGGGTTTGGCGCCTGCGCTCTCGATAAAGTCCTCGGCTAATTTATCGAGTTGTGCGCCGCTCACTCCGGGTTTTATAGCTTTAGCCACCTCTGTCAATGTATTAGAAACAATCAAAGAACTTTCGCGAATTTTACGGATTTCGCTTTCCGTTTTATAATAGATAAAAGCCATTTTGACGATTACTAAGCCGTTACTCCGCTCAATGATGTTCTTCCTTTTATCCTGCCTGTTTTCATCAGTCCGTCATAATGGCGCATCAGTAAATAACTTTCTATCTGTTGAAGGGTGTCAATCATTACTCCTACAAGAATAAGAAGGGATGTTCCTCCATAGAAGCGTGAAAACTGGGAATCTACATTGAACTTCATGGCTATTGCGGGCATAATAGCAATAAAAGCAAGGAATATGGAACCGGGCAGTGTAATTCTCGACATTACCTGGTCTATATGTTCGGCGGTTTTTTTTCCTGGTTTTATACCGGGTACATATCCTCCGTTTCGCTTCATGTCTTCCGCCATCTGGTTCGGATTAATAATTACGGCGGTGTAGAAATATGTGAATGCCACGATCATAACGCCAAAAACAAGGTTGTACCAGAAACCGCCTATATCTGAAAAGGTGCCTACGAAACCGGTAATTGCTGCCGAATTGGAAAAACCCGCCAGGGTAAGGGGCAGGAACATTATTGCCTGCGCAAAAATTATGGGCATTACACCGGCGGCGTTAACCTTAAGGGGGATGAACTGACGCGCCCCTCCATATTGCCTGTTTCCTACTATGCGTTTGGCAAATTGAACCGGAATTCTGCGGGTGCCTTGTACCAGAAGTACCGTTGCCATTACAACTAGTACAAGAACTACCAATTCTATTAAGAATACAATAAGTCCGCCTCCTGTTGCCGAAATTCTTGACCCGAATTCGGCGGCAATTGAGAATGGAAGGCGGGCTATTATTCCAATCATTATTATCAGCGAAATGCCGTTGCCTATTCCCTTATCTGTTATCTTTTCGCCAAGCCACATTACAAATATAGTGCCGGCGACCAGAATTAACGTCGACCTTATGTAGAAAAATGGGGTTACAGGTCCGCCCATGTATGGCGCTATCTGCGATGCAATATAACCGGGCGCCTGAAAGGCGGTTACAAATACTGTCAGAATACGGGTTATACGTTCAATTTTCTTCTGTCCGCTCGGACCTTCTTTCTGTAACTTCTGAAAATAAGGCACGGCAATTCCAAGAAGTTGTATTACGATAGATGCGGAGATATAGGGCATTATACCAAGCCCGAAAACGGCTGCCCTGCCGAAAGCTCCACCTGCGAAAATATTGATAAGACCAACAAGTCCGCTGTCGCTGCCGCCTCTTGCCGCGGCAAGATGTGCGGCATCAACACCCGGTAGTACTATGTAAGAACCTAACCGGTACACAAGCAAAAAGCCGATGGTGCTTAAAATTCTTATCCTCAAATCTTCGATGGCGAAGATGTTTTTTATTGTATTTATCAGATTTTTCACTTCTAAAAATTGGCGGGTTTACGCTTTATTTTGACTCATTTTTTCTATCCTTTTTAAAAATAATCGCTTTTCCCTTTTTTGCCTCTATGGCTTCTTTCGCTGATGCTGAAAATGCGTCCGCTGTTATTTCTAATGCGGCATGAAATTTATCGGAGCCCCTGCCCAATATCTTAACGAGGTCGTTTTTCGAGGCGGCGCCGTGCTTAACCAATGACTCTTTATCTATTTTTTTCAATTTGTTCTTCTCTGCTATTTCTCCAATAAGGTCAAGATTAACGCCATGATATTCAACACGGTTTATGTTTTTGAATCCGAATTTCGGAATGCGTTTGTGCAAAGGCATCTGTCCGCCCTCAAATCCGCGTTTGGAATGGTATCCGGCTCTTGCTTGTGCGCCTTTGTTACCGCGAGTTGCGGTTCCGCCTCTCGAGCCCTCGCCACGGGCTATTCTTTTACTTTTCTTTATCGCTCCCTTTGCGGGTTTTAAATTATGAAGTTCCATTTTTTTACGTTTCTATCAGTTTTAATAAATAGGTCTCTATTTTGTAATTTCCACAAGATGGTGTACTTTTCTTATCATTCCTCTTATCTGCGGTGTATCGGTCTTTTCCAATATCTGATTTAGCTTGGTAAAACCGAGCGCTTTCAGGGTTCTTTTCTGACTCCCGGGGTGGTCTATTGCTGAACGTACCAATTTTATTTTTATCTTACTCATATTCAGTATTATATATTATTATCCGTTAAATACCTTTTCTACTTCTGTGTTTCTTTGTGCTGCAATCGTTCTGGGATCGCGCAGTTGCACTAGGGCGTTCATAGTGGCTTTCACTACATTATGGGGGTTTGAAGAACCCATTGATTTAGCCAGTACGTCCTTAATGCCTACACTTTCAAGTACGGCTCGCATTGCACCGCCGGCTATTACACCGGTTCCGGCGGCAGCCGGTTTCAGGAGTACATCTGAACCGCCGTATTTACCTTGTTGCGAGTGAGGTATCGTACCTTTATATATTGCAACTTTGATAAGGTTCTTTTTTGCATCCTCTATACCTTTTGAAACGGCGTCTGTTACTTCTCGAGCTTTCCCGAGTCCATAGCCGACAACGCCATTTTCATTTCCAACCACTACTATGGCGGCAAAACTGAATGTCCGTCCGCCTTTTGTTACTTTGGTTACACGCTGCACTGCTACCAGCTTGTCTTTCAGTTCAATATCCGATGAACGGACACGTTTTACAGGAGTGTTAGAAGTATTTGCCATTTTATTTGTTGGTGTGGTGTCTTATTCTTTATTCGTGATATAATCTCTAAAATTTTAAGCCAGATTCTCTTGCTCCATCAGCAAGGGCTTTCACTCGACCATGAAATAGGTAGCCGCCTCTGTCGAAATGAATTGTTTCAATGCCTGCCTTTTTAGCTTTTTCACCCAGCGCCTTTCCTACCCTATTTGCTATTTCGGACTTATTGCCTTTGCTCTTTTTCAATTCTTTATCGAGTGAGGACGCCGCTATAATGGTTTTGCCGTTCAGATCGTTGATTATTTGTGCATATATTTCGCTATTGCTGCGGAATATCGACAGACGAGGTACGGAATCCGTACCGGAAATCTGCTTGCGTATACGGTATCTAATTTTTTGTCTTCTTTTCAGTTTATTATTTGCCATGGTTTTCTGATAATTAACTAATTAATATCCCTATTTTGCTGCTGCTCCAGACCCGGCTGCCGCTTTTCCGGGTTTTATTCTTAATTGTTCACCGGCATAACGTACTCCCTTACCTTTATAAACATCAGGTGCGCGCAATGAACGGATTTTAGCTGCCACCATACCCAAAAGTTCTTTATCGGCAGATTCTAGGGTTAGAGTAGGGGCTTTGCCTTTTTCCGATGTTGCAGTCGCTTTTATCTCTTTTGGTAGCTCAAAAATAACTGTATGTGAGTAGCCGAGTGTCAATTCAACTGCCTGACCCTGAACTCCTACTCTGAAACCTACACCTACTACTTCCTGTGTCGTTTTAAAACCAGTGCTTGCTCCGGTTACCATATTTTGTATAAGCGCTCTGTATAGCCCATGCAATGCCTTATTTGATTTAACATCGTTAGGGCGTGTAAGCGCAACATGACCATCCTTCACAGCTGCTTCAATCGGCGGATTTATGATACGGGTAAGTTCGCCTTTGGGTCCTTTCACCTTTACAACGTTCTTCTGAATCGTAACTTCGGTACCCTTGGGTATTACTATCGGCTGTTTTCCTATTCTCGACATTGTTTGTTTAATTTACTATGGGCGGATTGTTAAATAATTAATACACATAGCATATAACTTCTCCACCTACTTTTTGTGTTTTGGCTTCTTTATCAGTCATAACTCCTTTAGAGGTTGACATGATGGCTATGCCTAACCCATTTAGTACCCGTGGCAAATTATCTGCCTGTGCGTACCTGCGCAAGCCCGGACGGCTTGCCCGCTCAATCTTTTTGATTGCCGGAATACGGGCGGGTGTGTTATATTTTAAAGCTACCTTGATGATACCTTGATGACCAGGTGTTTCCTCTACTTTAAAGTTCAGGATGTAGCCCTTTTCATGCAATATCCGCGTTATTTCCTTTTTTAGTCCCGAAGCGGGTATTTCAACCAGACGGTGTCTTGCTTTTATAGCATTACGCACTCTTGTAAGGTAATCTGCTATTGAATCGGTCATTGTTAATGTATAGTGGTTAGTTATTAGTTACTATCTTAAATTTTATACCTTATGTTGTTTATTACCAGCTTGCTTTGGTTACACCTGGTATCTTACCGTTGAGCGCCCAGTCGCGAAATAAATTACGGCAAATGCCGAACTGGCGTATATAGCCGCGCGGTCTGCCGGTAATATGGCAGCGGTTGCGCAGCCGCACCTTCGACGAATTTTTCGGAAGCTGACTCAATGCAACATAATCTCCCGCCTTTTTAAGTTCTGCTCTTTTTGCAGCATATTGAGCTACCATTTTTTCTCTTTTTCTCTGTCGCGCTTTAATACATTCTTTTGCCATGATGGTGTGTGAATATTAATTTAGTTGTTTGATTCTTGTTTTTTGAAGGGCATACCGAATGCCTCAAGCAGAGCTCTTGCCTCCTTGTCGGTCTTTGCAGATGTAACAAATGTGATATCCATCCCCATAATTTTGCTTACTTTATCCATATTTATTTCGGGGAATATGATTTGTTCAGTAATGCCAAGGGTGTAATTGCCGCTACCATCGAAGCCGGTTTCATTTACCCCTCGAAAGTCACGTATGCGCGGTAGAGCAGCCGAAATAAGCCGGTCGATAAACTCGAACATGTGGTCACCCCGGAGCGTAATGCGCACGCCCACCGGAACTCCTTTCCGAAGTTTAAAGTTGGCTATATCCTTTCTGGATTTTGAAGTTACTGCTTTTTGTCCCGTTATAGCGGTCATTTCATTTACAGCCGCTTCCACCATCTTACGGTCGGATAATGCAGCGCCAAGCCCCTGATTAATGGCTATCTTTTTTAATGCGGGAACCTGCATAGCCGTTTTGTACCCAAATTGCTTTTGCAGGGCGGGAACTACTGTTTTATGGTATTGTTCCTTTAATCTGGGCTTATAGGTATTCGATTTGTTCATTTTTTCGTTGTCTTATATCAAATGGAGCTGAAAATCATTTAATTATTTAATTGTTTCGCCGGATTTTTTGGAATACCGTTCACTTTTTCCGGTTTTTTCATCGATTCTTCGACCGGTACGGGTGGGTTTTCCAGTGCCCGGCTCAATCAGCATCAGGTTTGATATATGTACTGATGCTTCCTTCTTTATAATACCGCCTTTAGGCAGTTTCTTATTCTGATTTGGCTTGGTATGGCGGTGAACGATGTTAATGCCCTCAACAAATGCGCGCCCACGGTCGGTATCAACGGCTAAAACTTTGCCTTCCTGTCCGCGTTGGTTTCCGGCAAGCAACTTTACCATATCGCCTTTTTTTATCTTAATCTTTGTTTTCATTTTTTTTAAGGGGTGCAAATTTAATGAATAATTAGTAATAATTGATTAATAATTATTCAGGATTCTTCATTCTGAACTTATAGTACTTCCGGTGCGAGTGAAATTATCTTCATAAACTGCTTTTCGCGTAATTCGCGGGCTACCGGTCCGAAGATACGTGTGCCTCTTAACTCCTCTGCTTCGTTAAGAAGTACTACGGCATTGTCGTCGAAACGGATATAAGAGCCATCAGCGCGTCGGGTTACTTGTTTTGTTCTTACTACAACGGCTTTCGACACGGCTCCTTGTTTAATATTACCTGTCGGTATAGCGTCTTTAACAGATATAACGATTTTGTCGCCAATACGGGCATACCGTTTCCGGCTGGCTCCCAATATGCGTATGCATAGGGCTTCCCTTGCGCCGCTGTTGTCTGCCACTACTAATCTTGATTCTTGTGTTATCATATCGGTTCTCTTTTATCGTTAATCGTTTAATTCCAATTTTATTCCTCGCTGGCTATACTGTTATTTTGCTTTTTCAACTACTTCCACCAGTCGCCAGCGTTTATTTTTACTAAGCGGTTTTGTTTCGGCAATTCGCACTAGGTCGCCTTCATGAGCGGTTTTTGCTTCATCATGAGCGAAGAATTTAGAGGTGCGTGTGATAAACTTTCCGTACTTCGGGTGTTTTATCCTTCTTTCAACGCTTACCACGATGGTTTTTTCCATTTTGGCGCTCGTTACGGTACCTGTTTTTTCCTTTCTTAAATTGCGGGACTCCATTATAATTGATAATTAATTATTAATATTCGACCTCATTTATTTGCTCTTAGCTTTTGTTTTCGTCTTTGCTTCCGGCTTCTGGCTTTCTTTTTTTTCTGCAACATTGTTCGGAGCGCCTGCGTTGTGTTTTCTATCGTTTAATTCGGTAAGAAGTCGTGCCACCAATTTGCGTTGTGAGCGCACCCTCATAGGGTTTTCTATCGGTGATACGCCGTGCTGTAATTTTAATTTACCCAGCATAATGCGTTCTCCTGATATTTTTTCAGCAAGTTCGGCGTCTGTCAACTTTTTAATTTCTTCGTATTCCATATAAGTTTATCGGTTTATCGTTAAAGGTATTTATTCTGCCGTCTCTACATATTCGTGTCGTACAACAAATTTAGTTGTAATAGGCAGTTTGTGTGATGCAAGCCGCAATGCTGCGCGCGCTTCTTCCAACGTTATGCCTTCTATTTCAAATAGAATTCTGCCAGGTTTTACTACAGCCGCCCAGAATTCAGGAGCGCCTTTACCTTTACCCATACGCACCTCCGCTGGTTTGCGAGTTATGGGCTTATCCGGAAATATGCGTATCCATGCTTGTCCCTTACGCTGCATGTGACGGGTTAGTGCCACACGGGCGGCCTCTATCTGCCTGTCAGTTACCCATGCGCCTTGTAATGCCTTCAGTCCGAAATTGCCGAACGCTATCTGGTCGCCCCGTTTGGAGTTTCCTTTAGGAGGCATTTTGTGCATTTTGCGGTATTTTGTCTTCTTCGGTTGTAACATATTTTGAAATCAGCTTTGTTAATGTTTTGTGGCGATTGCTAATAACTTAAAGCGGGTTTTCCTGTTTCTCTTTTCTTTTTCTGTGGTTACCTCCGCCTTTATTAAAACGAAGGTTCTTTTTCTCTTTCATCAATCCTATATTAGGCGACAGGTCGCGTTTACCGAATATTTCACCACGGCAAATCCACACTTTTATACCTATCCTTCCGTAAGTGGTATGGGCTTCGGCTACGGCATAATCTATATCCGCCCTGAAAGTGTGAAGGGGGATACGTCCGTCTTTATATTCCTCCGAACGCGCTATATCGGCGCCTTCCACCCTGCCCGATATTCTAATTTTAATTCCCTGTGCGCCCATGCGCATAGTGGTTGAAATAGCGGTTTTAATCGCCCTCTTATAAAAAATACGCCCCTCTATCTGACGGGCTATCCCTTCGGCGACAAGCCGTGAGTCAAGTTCCGGGCGTTTTATCTCGAATATGTTGATTTGTATTTCCTTCTTGGTTATTTTTTTAAGCTCTTCGCGTAGCTTGTCCACTTCCTTACCTCCCTTGCCTATAATGATACCCGGGCGAGAGGTATTAATGGTAACTGTGATGAGTTTCAGGGTGCGCTCTATCACAATTTTCGAGATGCTTGCTTTAGTCAACCTGGCAAGTATATAATTGCGTATCTGTTCATCTTCAACAAGTTTGTCGGTATAGTTATCGCCGCCGTACCAATTGGAGTCCCATCCTTTTATTATTCCTAACCGGTTGCCTATAGGGTTTGCTTTCTGTCCCATTCTGTATTTGTTTATTTAAGATTTACTTTCTTCTGTTGCACTATTATTTCATTCACTTGCGGTTGTCTCTGCATTTTGAGTTGTTTGAGAAGTTAGTACCTCTGCCTCATGTGCAACCGGTTCGGTTCCCTCTTCTTGTTCGTTTAAATCAACCCGCTCATCTACCACCAATGTTACATGATTAGAGCGTTTTCGGATGCGGTAAGCCCTGCCTTGTGGTGCCGGTCTGAAGCGTTTGAGGGTTGCGGCTCCGTCTACATGCACTTCGCTTACAAACAAATTGCCGTCTTCCGCACGTTCTCCGCTTTTTTGCTCGTAGTTCGATATAGCGGAGCGAAGCAGTTTTTCCATTCTTTTTGCTGCATGTTTAGGGCTGAAGTGGAGTAAATTCATTGCTTCATAAACATCTTTCCCTCTTATCAGGTCAGCCACCAGACCCATTTTACGGGGCGATGTGGGGCAGTTCCTCATTACGGCAAGATAGAGTGTTTTTCTGTCTTCCTTTCTTATTTCGGCGCTGTTATGTTTTCTTGAGCCCATGTTATCAGTTATAAGTTATTTGTGGTAAGTGGTATGATATAAATAACGGTTTATTTATTTATGATTGTGCTCCTTCGGAAGGCGATGCTTCTGCTTTGCGGTGTCCTGCATGCCCGCGGTAGGTGCGTGTAGGGGCGAATTCACCAAGTTTATGCCCTACCATGTTTTCGCTTATATAGACAGGAATAAATTTATGTCCATTATGCACAGCTAGGGTATGCCCAACAAATTCGGGCGATATGGTACTGCGGCGGGACCAGGTTTTTATAACCGACTTTTTACCGTCGCGGTTCATAGCATTGATCTTCTCTTCGAGTTTAAAATCTATAAATGGTCCTTTTTTTACTGAACGTGCCATAGCATTTAATTAATAGTTACAGGTGGATGATTAATTTTTCTTGAATCTTTATTTCTTTCTTCTTTCAATGATGAACTTATTGGTATTCTTTTTCTTATGGCGCGTTTTATAGCCCTTTGCCGGAATGCCTTTCCGGCTTCTCGGGTGACCTCCTGATGCCTTGCCTTCGCCACCACCCATCGGATGGTCAACAGGATTCATGGATACGCCTCTGTTCCTCGGGCGTCTGCCGAGCCATCTTCTTCTACCTGCTTTACCATGTATCTCAAGGTTATGGTCGGGGTTGGAAACTGCTCCGACGGTTGCGAGGCAAGAACCAAGAACCATTCTGGTTTCGCCGGAAGGCATTCTTAATATCACATATTTGCCATCGCGGGCTGATAATTGTGCGTAAGAGCCGGCGCTGCGGGCTAATTTTGCGCCCTGTCCGGGGCGTAACTCGATGTTATGAATGGTTGTGCCAAGAGGCATCTCACCGAGGTACATCGTATTGCCGGTATTTGGGGCTATATTTTTACCGGAAAGAAGGGTTTGCCCGATTTTAAGTCCCTGGGGAGCTATGATATATCGTTTTTCGCCATCGGCATAATTAAGTAATGCAATACGTGCCGTGCGATTCGGGTCATATTCTATAGTCATTACCTTGGCGGGTACGTTAAATTTATCTCGTTTAAAATCTACAATTCTCCATCTTTGCTTATGACCGCCTCCCAGATAACGCATGGTCATCTTACCGGTATTGTTACGTCCGCCTTTTGAGTGTTTCGGTGCAAGTAAACTCTTTTCAGGTCTGTTTGACCTCTCAAGGGTAAGGTCGTCAAAACTGTCGGTGAGTTTAAACCGTTGTCCTGGTGTAATCGGTCTTGTTTTCTTTAATGACATGGCGCTTTGCTTATTCTAATTTTTAATTTCGTCTTCTGTTTATTTATTAAATGGCGCTGTAAAAGTCGATGGTATCGCTATCTTTAAGGGTTACAACTGCTTTTTTGAATTTACCAACTCTGCCTTCCATTGCACGCGAGCGGGTGGTTCTTCTTTTTACTTTACCGGGCGTATTGAGGGTGCGAACGTTGGTAACGGTAACATTGTATGTTTTTTCCACCGCTTGTTTTATTTCTAGTTTATTCGCTCTGCGGTCAACATAGAAACCGTAACGGTGAAATTTATCGCTCTGGCTCGTCATTTTTTCTGTTATAACCGGCTTGTGAATGATATTCATTTTGTATTGTTTTTAGTTAGGTGGAGGAGGCGGTTATTAATTAAGCAGTAAATTTTCAATTAATGGAATAGATCCCTCGGAAAGCAACAGATGGTCGGCATTCAATATGTCCACGGTATTCAGTTGGGTTGCCTGGGTTACCATAATATTCTGTAGGTTGCGCGAGGCGAGCAATATGTTTGAGTCGCTTTTATCCATAATCAGTAAAGTCCTCTTGTCGTCAAGTTTCAAGTTTTTCAGCATTGCGGTGCATTCCTTTGTCTTCGGCGTATCAAAGCTAAATGACTCTATGATGGTAATCTGGTTGCCTTTGGTTTTATATGAGAGGGCTGATTTGCGGGCAAGCGTTTTCAGTTTTTTGTTCAGTTTTAAGGAATAATCGCGTGGTCGAGGACCAAATGTTCGTCCATTACCGTAAGTGGGGTTTTTTATGCTTCCCGAGCGCGCTCCTCCTGTGCCTTTCTGTCTTTTTATCTTTTTGGTGCTGCCGCTATTTTCACCTCGTTCTTTAACTTTGTGTGTTCCCTGACGGGCATTGGCTTGTATTTGCTTTACATCTAAATAGATGGCATGGTCATTCGGTTCAATGGAAAATACTGCATCATTCAGTTTTGCCTGTTTACCGTTTTCTTTACCCTTGGGTGTATAAATATTAAGTTCCATAGATGTTTATAGTAGGGGTGGTGTTAGTGTGAATCCTATTTCAAATTTCTTTTTTGTTATTTCTCAACTTTTACATAGCATCCATTTGCGCCGGGTACACTTCCTTTTACCAGCAGGAGGTTCTTATCCGGAAATATCTTTACTACCTCCAGGTTTTGACTTTTAGCATTGGCGCCGCCGTCTCGTCCGGCTTGTTTTTTACCCGGCCATGTGCGGGAAGGAAACGAAGATGCCCCTGCTGAACCGGGTGCCCGCTGGCGGTCGTGCTGACCGTGTGTACGCGAGCCAACTCCGGCAAAATGCCAGCGTTTTACAACACCCTGAAACCCTTTCCCTTTAGAAACACCTGATACATCGACTATATCGCCTTCGTTGAAAAGGGTTACATCAATTTTATCACCGGCTTTAAGTTCTTTTTCAAAACCTTTGAATTCGGCAAGTTTTGACTTAGGGGTGGTATTCGCCTTTTTAAAATGTCCTTTGGCGGCTGATATTGTACGCTTTTCGGTTTTTTCACCGAAACCAAGCTGCACAGCTCCATATCCGTTTTTTTCAACAGTTTTTACCTGGGTAACCACGCATGGTCCCGCTTCAATTACGGTGCATGATACTTGATTTCCAACTGTATTGTGCAAGCTGGTCATTCCTATCTTTTTACCTATTAATCCGGACATAATTTCTAATTTGATAATTGATTAATAACAACTTTTAAAATTTTAATTAAACATTTCATTTTTATTTAATATCCACTTCCACTCCGCTAGGCAACTCAAGTTTCATAAGGGCATCAACTGTTTTTGACGAACTAATGTAAATGTCCATCAAACGCTTATAGGAACATACCTGAAACTGTTCTCTGGCTTTTTTATTCACGTGAGGCGAGCGCAGAACGGTAATTATTTTCTTGTCGGTCGGCAGGGGAATAGGACCGCTAACCATTGCACCGGTTGACTTGATAGTTTTTATAATTTTCTCCACCGACTTGTCAACGAGGTTGTGATCGTAACTTTTCAGCTTTATGCGAATCTTCTGGTTCATGCCTGTTGTATTACAAATTAAATTTTCAAATTTTATTTTAGTTGCCCTTTTTTCTATATTATTTATGCATTTACTGCTTTTTTGCCTTGTGCTTTTGCTATTACTTCGTCTGCAATATTTTTTGGAGTAGTAGCGTAATGCGAAAATTCCATTGTGGAAGATGCTCTGCCAGACGAAAGGGTTCGCAAGGTTGTAACATAACCAAACATTTCCGAGAGTGGCACAAGTGCATCAATTACTCTTGCTCCGTGCCTCGAATCCATACCCTGCATCTGCCCGCGCCGTTTGTTCAAGTCACCTACAATATCGCCCATGTATTCCTCGGGCGTTACCACTTCTACCTTCATTATTGGTTCAAGTAATATAGGTCCCGCTTTCTTCAATGCCTCTCGATATGCCGTGCGGGCGCATATTTCAAAAGATAGTGAGTCGGAGTCCACCTCATGATAGCTTCCGTCTATCAGGCGTACTTTAAGGCTGTCTAGCGGATAGCCGGCAAGTACACCGTTAGTCATGGATGCTTTAAATCCCTTTTCAACAGCCGGAATATATTCTCTGGGTATATTTCCGCCGGTTATTTCGTTTTCAAATTGCAGACCGGTTTTGCCCTCGTCAACAGGGGAGATTACAACTTTCATATCGGCGAATTTACCCCGACCGCCGGTTTGTTTCTTATAAAGTTCCCTGTGTTCCACTTCTCTTGTGATTGCCTCTTTATATGCTACCTGTGGGGCGCCTTGGTTGCATTCAACTTTAAACTCACGTTTCATGCGGTCAAGCAATATTTCAAGGTGCAGTTCGCCCATTCCGCTTAATACCGTTTGTCCGGAATCCTCGTCGGTCTTAATCCTGAAGGTTGGGTCTTCTTCGGCGAGTTTGCTCAATGCCACTCCCATTTTTTCGAGGTCGGCTTGCGTCTTCGGTTCAACCGCAATTGAAATAACGGGTTCCGGGAAGATAATAGATTCGAGTTTCAGTGGGAATTTCTCTTCGCAGAGGGTGTCGCCTGTTCTAATTTCTTTAAATCCTACAGCTGCGCCAATATCGCCGGCTTCAATGCCTTCTATTGGAATTTGTTTATTGGCGTGCATTTGGAAAATTCGCGAAATACGTTCTTTATTGTTTGTGCGTGTGTTAAGTACGTAGGAACCGGCTGCAAGAGTCCCAGAATAGACCCTGAAGTAAGCTAACCGACCAACGAAAGGGTCTGTGGTAATTTTAAATGCAAGAGCGCAAAAATGGTCTTTAGGGTCAGGCCGGCGTTCTTCTTCTCCTCCTGTATCCGGGTTTGTGCCTTTTACCGGTGGCAGGTCGAGCGGGCTTGGAAGGAATGCCATAACTGCGTCGAGCAGGGTCTGAATACCTTTGTTTTTGAACGATGCTCCGCATAATACAGGCGTAATCGCCATGGCGATTGTCGCTTTCCGTAACGCAGTTAATATTTCATCTTCGCTGATAGAATCAGGGTTTTCAAAGAATTTCTCCATTAACTTATCGTCGAATTCCGCAATACTTTCAACCATTTTACCTCTCCATTCTGCTGCGCTTTCTTTAAGGTCGGCGGGTATTTCAATTACATCGTAACTGGAACCAAGGTCTTCTTTATGCCAAACGATAGCTTTGTTTTTCACCAGGTCAACTACTCCTTGGAATGTATCTTCCGCTCCGATGGGAATTTGTATTGGTACCGGGTTAGCGCCCAATTTCTCCTTCATTTCCTTTACGGCATTAAAAAAGTCGGCTCCCGCTCTGTCCATCTTATTTACAAAAGCAATACGGGGTACGTGATATTTATTTGCCTGACGCCATACGGTTTCAGATTGGGGTTCAACGCCTCCTACAGCACAAAATAGCCCTACGGCACCGTCTAATACGCGAAGAGAGCGTTCCACCTCGGCGGTAAAGTCCACGTGTCCGGGTGTGTCAATAATATTTATTTTAAACTTTAATCCTTTGTAATCCCAATGTACGCGGGTGGCTGCCGATGTAATGGTGATGCCGCGTTCCTGTTCCTGTGCCATCCAATCCATTGTGGCGGTGCCTTCATGCACTTCTCCTATCTTATAGTTAACGCCTGCGTAATATAGCACGCGTTCGGTGGTGGTAGTTTTACCCGCATCTATGTGCGCCATTATACCTATGTTCCGCGTTAATGTGAGGTCCTGACTCATGGCTTATGTGTTATATTCTCTTATTAAATTAGAACTTAAAATGTGCAAATGCCTTATTGGCTTCAGCCATCCTGTGGGTATCTTCTTTTCTTTTTATTGTGGCTCCTTCTTCTTTTGAGGCGGCTATTATTTCGGCAGCCAGCTTATCGGTCATGGTTTTTTCTTTACGCTGACGGGAGAATTCTATCAACCACTTCATGGCAAGGGAGAGTTTTCTGTCAGGACGCACCTCCTGCGGTATCTGATAGTTCGCTCCGCCTACTCTGCGGCTTTTTACCTCTACAGCGGGCGATACATTGGCTATCGCCTTTTTCCATACCTCAAGTCCATCTTCGTTGGTAATTTCCTGAACCTTATCAATGGCACCGTAGAAAATGCCGTAAGCGGTATTCTTTTTACCGTACTCCATCAGGTTGTTCACAAACCGTGTAACCATCACGTCGCCGAATTTCGGGTCGTTATTGAGTATTCTTTTTTTTGCTTTTCCTTTTCTCATGGGTAATGAACTATACGCTATTAATCTGTTGTTGTTTATTTTAATGACTAACTATTTTGCCGACGCCGTCTTAGGTTTTTTCGCTCCATATTTTGAACGTCGTTGTTTGCGGTTTTCAACCCCGGCTGTGTCCAGTGTTCCTCGCACAATGTGGTACCGCACGCCCGGAAGGTCTTTTACCCTGCCACCGCGCACCAACACTATGGAGTGCTCCTGAAGATTGTGTCCTTCGCCCGGTATGTAGGCGATTACTTCTTCGCCGTTTGTCATACGTACCTTAGCCACCTTACGCAATGCCGAGTTCGGCTTTTTTGGAGTGGTAGTATAAACGCGTATGCATACACCTCTGCGTTGCGGGCACTGGTTCAAGGCGACTGATTTGCTTTTTTGAACAACTTTCTTCCTTCCTTTGCGAACTAATTGTTGGATTGTCGGCATTTTTATATTTTGTTAGTGCAATAAATAATTATCCCATTTTATTTTTTGGGGTTGCAAAGGTAGTAAATAATCATTTACAATCTACACTAAGCAAATTTTTTTTCAAAGCAACTGAAAATTCAAGTGGGCTTCGGATGGTACAGCAACTAAATAAGCCCTGCCGGCTCGTGTTTGCAATGATACACTAATTGCACATGAGAGGAGTTAAGTTTTTAATTTTGTTTTTGAATAGAATTAATTTTATATCTCTTGCCGGGCAGTAATGTGCCTAATAATCAAGGAAACAGATATTATTGGGTGCCATCACAGGGATTGAATTTCGATACATGTGCGAACCTAGTTGCATCACCCTCTAAAACGACCTGGTATTATGTTACAATAACCGACAGTGCAGGATGTCAGAAAACAGATTCAATTCTGATAACCGTCGAAAACCCCTGCCCCCAAATATTTGTTCCTAACGCCTTTTCTCCATCGAGTAATACCTCTGCTAACCAATCGGAGTGCGTGTATGGCGGTTGTATTCAATCGCTCTACTTTGCAATTTTCGACCGATGGGGTAATAAAGTGTTCGAAACCACCGACCAGTCAAAATGCTGGGACGGAAACTTCAACGGCGTTCCTATGAACACAGGCGAGTTTGTCTATTTCCTTAAAGTAACCTTAACTAACGGACAGACCACCGAACAGAAGGGGAATATTACTCTAATCAGATAAATTTATATAACTTTGGAGTTGAATGCTTAATGGTTGAAATGAAAAAAATAAAATTACTTCCCTTATTTGGATTTATTTTAGTACATCTCGCTGTAAATGCGCAGGATCCCCAGTTCTCGCAGTTTTACATGGCGCCATTATTCCAGAACCCGGCTATGGCAGGCGCCGACCACGATTTGGAAGCATATCTCAACTACAGGAATCAGTGGGCGAGTATATCCATTCCATACAGAACTTATGCAGCTTCATTCGCCACACGACTTGGAAAAAATCCGGAAACCAAATCCGGCTTCTGGTCGCTCGGATTTAACATTTATAGCGATGATGACGGCACCGCCGAAGTAGGAACAACCGAGGCCGACCTTACTGCATCATATCATGTTCATATAAGTCAGTACAGTTGGCTCGGCGCAGGTATTCAGGGTGGTTATGAACAGCGCAGCATTAACTATAGCGGACTTCAATGGGGTAACCAATACGACGGCATGAATTTTAATTCAGCTTTGCCAACCGGTGAAACAGGAGGCGCAAACTCGTTAGGGTTTATTGATGCTGCGGCGGGAGTTGAATGGACTTATGACAATACATCAGGCGGCATAAACGTCACTGATAATCATGATTTGAAAGCTGATGTGGGTTTCGCAATGTTTCATATCAACGAGCCGAAATACTCATTTTACGGCGATAATGAAAGATTGGCTATACGATACGTCTTACATGCGGATGCTTTATGGAGCGTTCCAAATTCCAATATTGCATTTGCACCGGGTGCTATTTCCTATTTTCAAGGTGGTGCGTATGAATTATATATGGGCACGCTTGTAAGATACAAATTGAAACAGGCATCGAAATATACCGGGGTAATAAAAAGTTCAGCCCTTTCGCTCGGCGGCTATTACCGTGTTGGTGATGCTTTTGTGGCAGCCATGCTTTACGAGGTATCCAACTATGCCTTCGGAATAAGTTACGACATAAATGCCTCTTCGCTTACACAGGCAAGTAATGGTAGAGGTGGCGTAGAACTGTCCCTTCGTTATATTATTCCAGACCCTACAGCTGGCGTGGCAAAGGGTACGAATTCTATGTTCAATTGAACGGAATTTAATTGCACTTTCCATTGTCTTCCGCCAATTCTACCAAAAGTAATTACTTCCTATTCGTTATAGATTGAATACGAATAGGTGTCGAGTCGGTGAGCTGTTAAAATATGCTTCGTTATAATTAAATGTATATAGAGGGGGTTAACGCGTTAGCTGAACCCAACCTTTATAGCTCTTACCTGACACCTGTATAATATAGAAATACGTGCCGTCGGGCAAGGGCTGACCTTTGGAATTGTCCCCGCTCCATACTACGGTTGTGTTATTATAGGAGTTGGCATTCCACACTTCCGAGCCCCACCGATTGTAGATACTTACGCTGTTATCGGGATATTCCTCAATATTGTCTATTACCCAGGTATCGTTATGCCCGTCCCCGTTAGGGGTTATTCCATGATAAATCTTTATCTGACAGTTATTTTCGCTGGAAAGAATAGTAAATACCATACTTTTATTTTGACCATTCGCATCTCCAACAGTTACGGTATATGTTCCAGGTATTAAACTGTCTATTCTATAACTGTTGTTGTTCGATGGATTAGAACCAGACCATACTACAGTATAGGGTGCAATGCCACCATATATCTGCACAGCGGCGGTACCGTCATTACTACCCATACACGTTTCAGATGTGAAATTAAGAACAACGCTGAATTCATTATTTGCGGTCGGCTGATGAAACCCCTGCGTAAGATATACTACCGGAACGCCGGGATTAGGATAAGACAAGGTGGTAATAACAGGTTCGCCGACTGTATATGCCATATTAAAACTTCCGATTATGGAATAGTTTCCACTAGCCGAAAGTACCATTGGCGCTAAGGTATCGTTCTGCCCATAGCAGGTCAGAATCTTAATTAACGGGAGAGCAAATAGTAAACCCTTTCTCATTAGTTTAATAGTAACTAAAGCTGTTTAGCCATAGTGCAACTGCAAAGTTATATATTTTAGACAATAAACCTGCTTAATGCTGATTATTTTATCTTATTATAATAGGAGCCGCGCACGCTGTCTAAGAGGAAATTAATTCCGCCTTTGTTCCAAAAATAAAAATTCACATCGCAATTTTCATCCAAAACTTCGGGATGAAAAAACTGGATCATCTGAACAGAGTTCCATCGGTTTCTTATTGTTTCTAAAGGAAGATTATAACCATTCCATGAAATAATCTTGTTATTTTTCTTAATTTCTGTAACCGTAATAATATTTTTCACGGAATCGCTTGGAAAAATTTTAAATGTGGCTTTAATCATTCCCAAATTGGAATAATCACTCATTTCTTTTAAACTTCTTGAAAACAGAGGACCATACTCCCTGTCATGAGAATAGTAAACCGCGAATTTTCCGGATCTATTATTTTCTCGATGAATCATGTTACTGTCCAGTTCATGCATTGAACGGAAATCGAAATAAACCGAGTCGACTTTATAATACTCGTTTAACAGTCGCCTGTCCGCTACAGTTTCAATGGTAAAAGAATAATTATTTACGGAATTAACTTTGGTTTTCAGAAATATCCATGTCTCAAAATTCTCTGATGTAAGATAATAACAAAAGTTTCTTATCGGAATAACATCCCCGTCCGATAACAGGCTGTCGAGGGGAGTTCTGCCTTCTTGAGGGCAAAAATGAGAATCCCAGATAATATATGTACTATCAGGCAGCCGATTGATAAAATTTCTGTTAAACTTTGAGATCAAGGTGGTTTTATTTTTATCAAATGGGTCTATTTCTCCTGCAACTGCAAAATAGGGATGCAGAAAGCATATATGTTTGTTCCTGATAAATGGTTTTAACCAATTAGCGGTTTGATTAATAACAGTTTCTTCATTATTGGACCTGAAAGGGAAATACCATTGTTGGAATGGGGCAAGGATAATAAAACCAACGGATAAACATACAGCGGTTGCCTGTAGCGGGGTCGATTTGTTTTGCATTAATGTCAGTAAACCATTCAAACCCATCAGGGATATAATGGCTGAAAGGGGTATTAATGTTACCATGTATCGAAGCATTCCAAGATTATTTATAAAACCGGGTACCGAGCAACTTATACTGTATAAAAGCAGGAAAGAAAAAAAACTTCCGAAAATAAGCAGCGTCTTTTCTTCAATAAATTCAATTCGATTTCTGTCTCTTTTTAACCGCCTAAGAGAACTAATTATCGTAATAATTCCTGCAACAAGGAAAACAGAATATAAAGTTCCCCATATTTGACTGTAACTGGTGAAATAATGAAAAAAGCTATCCTCCATTCCTTTGTAAGTATCATCATTAAGTTTATAGTTATTAGTTATTATCCACAACAAATCATGGTAGCTGGGGTATCCTGCTATGGTGTAAATTAGAAATGATGTAAACAAAAAGGGCAGGGCGCGCCACTTCTTCTTCAACACGAACAATACAGCCAGAAGCGAAAGAACGAGATAGCCCTCGGGTCTTACAAAAGGAATAAAGGAAGCAACGATAGAACAGGCAATAAATCGCTTTTTTATTGCCAGCCAAAACGTTAATATCAGCATGGTAGCGAAGAGGATTTCCGTCAGCCCGCTATTAATTACTGCGAAATAAATAGGTGAAAAAAAGACAAATGCTGTTAAAGTCCATCTATATTTAAGCTTAAAGACCTCGGCAATTTTATATAGAAGGATAGTAGTGAAAACGGAGCACAGCGCCTGAAAAAAGCACATTCCTTTAAGTCCGAATTGGGCGAACGGGGAACTGACCAAAGTAAATACCGGCTTACCCCACATATCAAGCAGTAATTGAGGTTGCTTCCAGGAGTATTTTGCAATGAGGTAATGTTGAATGCCATCGCCGGCATCAAAAGTTGCATTGGCGGAAAAGTCAATCCAGATTACCGTAATAAAGGTGAATAAAAGTAAGGAGAAGAAAAGGACTTTATTTCTCAAACCCTATCTGGAATTATAAATATGTTAGTTCTGAAGAATAAACGGTAGAATGGGACCGACAGAATGGGTTAACACCATGTCAGATGAAAATTTTGCGTTAAATACCTGACCATAGCTTCTATTGTTGATTTTCGTTTGCCCCTGTCAATATATTTCTTCCGGCGGAGTGTGTAGCGCTTTATGTATAAGATATTGGTATAGGAATTAACCAAATGCCTCTTATGCGGTGTTCAAAGATATTTTACGCCTTCGGGAACATCATAAAATGTAGGGTGGCGGTAAACCTTATCGAAAGCCGGGTCGAAAAATGCTCCAACCTCTTCAGGAGTTGATGCCGTAATACATTTTGCAGGCACTACCCATATACTTGTTCCTTCGTTCCGGCGGGTGTAAACGTCTCTTGCATTAAGCAGCGCCATTTCGCCATCCGGCGCATGTAAACTGCCGGCATGTTTGAACGGTTGTCCTGATTTGCTTTGAATAAAGACCTCCCACAGGGGCCACTGATTATCATTCTCTTTTGTTATCATGCTGCTTTACTCTTTCTTTTGTTTATAAATGCTGCGGCTGCATCTCTTACCCATTTACCTTCTTCGTGCGCCTTAATCCTGGCATTCAATCGTTCCCTGTTACAAGGTCCGTTCCCTTTTACTACGTTGTAAAATTCGTCCCAGTTTATCTCTCCGAAGTGGTAATGCTGCTTAGTTTCATCCCATTTTAGGTGGTTATCCGGTATTTTTATGCCGAGAAAGTCGGCTTGGGGTGCAACCCTATCGATAAAACGCTGGCGCAGCTCGTCATTGCTTTCGCGTTTTACGCGCCATTTAGCCATTTCGGCGCTATGCGGCGAATCTTTATCATTCGGTCCGAACATCATTAACGATGGCCACCACCAGCGATTAAGCGAATCCTGCGCCATTTCCTTTTGCTCCGCCGTACCGCGGCAAAGGGTTAACATTATTTCAAATCCCTGCCGCTGATGGAAACTTTCTTCGCGGCAAATCCTTACCATCGCCCTTGCATAAGGTCCGTAAGACGCTCTTTGAAGCATTACCTGATTGATAATTGCAGCGCCATCTACAAGCCAGCCGATTGCTCCAATATCAGCCCATGTAACAGTGGGATAGTTGAATATGTTTGAATATTTTGCCTTACCGGTATGTAGTTGCTCTAAAAGTTCTTCACGGCTTATTCCGAGGGTTTCAGCAGCCGAGTAGAGGTAAAGTCCGTGACCTGCTTCATCTTGTACCTTGGCGAGGAGAGCTGCTTTTCTACGAAGGTTAGGCGCCCGCGTTATCCAGTTGCCTTCCGGAAGCATACCCACTACTTCCGAATGGGCGTGCTGCGAAATCTGCCGTATCAGATTATGGCGATATTTATCTATCATCCAGTCCTTGGGTTCAATATACAAGTTGGCGTCTATCTTCTCCTGAAACCGTTTTTCCAATTCTCCGGCGCTTAATGTTGACATATTTTTGTTTTTTTGCTAAAATACAAATATAAATTATTCCCGACAAACAAGTATCTGAATAACGGTAAATTTGGAATCCGGCATCGGTGCATTTTTTTTTGGAGTCAGAAACTTGCTGCGGATTTTCTCTTTAACGTTCATTCATTACAAGTCACATTCCAATAATTTTATCGGTTTAAATAAAACGCAATACCAAAAGATAGTCAACTTGACTGTTTTTTTGTTTGAAAATATTGTTTAAATTAAACTTTAATTATACAAGTATAATACATTGATATACAAATATATGTAAATTTAAAATTAATATTAAGAAGGGCGCTTTTAAACATCAACTTTAGCTTGCTTTTTTAGTGTGGTTAAAGTCCGAACTCTCTTACTATGCCTGCCTGTAGCAGATAAGAACCGGGCATTATTATATTACCGTTTACCGGTGCGCCATTAGAATAAATTGCCTGGTTAACCGGAACATTCGCATAGTAGAAGTTCACTTTTTCGCGTCTTAGCAGCGTATATAGGTATCCGGCGCCAATAAAATAGTCCCATTTAGCTCGTTTATAATAAAGTTCCAGTCCTGCGGTGGCGCAGAGCAGGTTATTGGTATATTCCACATCACGAATGTATGTTCCAATGTTCAAACCGTTTATATCGAATCCCTGAAGGGTGGTATCGTAATAGCTGCCCAGAAAATACATTATATTTTCGTAGAACAGGTTGGCATTGGCTTTAAGCGAAAATGTTTTCGCCTTATTCAGATTGAATGAGTACCCTGCGCCTATTCCTAAATTCCAGTTTAGAGTATTGGAAATGTATCCTACAGACACGTCGAAAAAATGGAGAACGAAATTATTATCAAAATCATGTTCCAGGCCAACTCCGATGTTAGGTGTGTTGGTTAATCCGCTCACATTCATACTGTGGGTCATCGCAAAACCGGTATTGTATGAAATATAGTTGAATTTAAGATTTTCGTTCAGGGGTTTGTAGCTAAAATCTTCGATAAAGAGGCGTATTCCTATGAATTCGGAAAAAGATTGACTGCCGGAATCGGGAAGCACGGTCATTATATCCTGCCCGTAGCAGAAAAGACATGCAAATACTGAAATTGTAAGGTTAACGAGTTTTTTCATCGGGAAGAAATGCAAAGATAAGAATTAAGAAAATCCATTTTTTTTAAGTTCTGTAAGCCATACATTCTATTAGATTTTTATCGGCGCCGGTAACGTAGGTTGGGCAGATTCTTTTACGGAAAGTAAACTTTCACAACAGTACTTACGGATATTATCATATATTTTAACATTTGGCTAAAAATGGCTAATTATGGCTTTTTTGACAACAACTCTATTTTCTGCTATTTCTCTTACTGCCCCCACCGGTGCGATTATCCGAAAACGGCGCCGCATCTTTAGCACCTTGTCTTTTGCTCTGCGCCGATGGTTGTTCCCTGTTATTACAGGTTCTGAAG
>JAKAOA010000162.1 GCA_021823405.1 Bacteroidota bacterium
TGTCCAAAAAAATGCTTACTTTTATCCATTGTATTTTAGTTGTCGAAAAACCAAAGTACAAAAAAAGAGCCGAATGAGTATTCTCAAACGGCTCTTTTTAAATTTATCTCGGACAGTAGTGAATAAGAACAAAAATTAGGAAATATTATAACCTGAATACCAAATTTTTAGCCCCCTCCCAAAAAAATCTAAAAAACCGCTTTCAGAATACATATTATCTCATATCTTTGTCTGCGTAAGTCCTAATTACTTAACCAAAAAGCTATGAGAAAGCCATTTACTGTTCTAACTATTTGCTTCGCTATCATTTTAACAGGCCTTGAAGCAACCAATTCTTATTCTCAACCCGTTAACTGGCTTTGGGCAATGAATGATAGAGGAACCGGGGATGCTTCACAGGCATCATCTGTTGCAATTGATTCAAGAGGTAACATACTTGTAACCGGCTATTTTAATGGTACATCTATTACCCTCGGGGCGAATACGCTTACTAATGTCAGTGCCGGCTCTTACGATGTATATGTGGTTAAATACAGTCCTACCGGCAGTGTGCTTTGGGCAAGGAGCGCAGGCGGGACGAATAACGACTGGGGATATACAATATCTACCGACAGCGCGGATAATGTTTATGTATCGGGATATTTTAATAGTTCGTCTATAACCTTCGGCGCTACTACCTTAACCAATGGTAATCCTCCTTACGGGGATTCATTTCTGGTGAAATATGATGTGAATGGCAATGTAATTTGGGCAATCAATGACGTTACCAGCGCTGCCAGCAATTCCATGAACTCTATTACCAATACTCCAACAGCAATTTATGGCGGAGGTGTTTTTCAGGCATCCTCTATTACCTTTGGTAGTCAGACCGTTAATAACGCGAACTCTCCTAACCAGAGTCCTTACCTGGTAAAATTCAACCGGGCAGGCGCTGCAATTTGGGCTAAAGCGCCTACAGGTAACACAGCCAACGATTATTTAAGTTCTGTTTCGGCAGATTTGAAAGGAGATATATTTGCAACGGGCTATTTCGCAAGTTCTTCCTTAACATTCGGGGCAAATACCATAATGAATACGGGTGGTTATAGGGATGTGTTTATAGTTAAATATGATACAAATGGTAATGCGATCTGGGCAAAAAATGCAGGCGGCAGTGATGGAGACGCCTTTGGAGAGTCCGTGGCAACTGATGGCAAGGGCAATGTATATGTTGCTGGTTATTTTAATTGTTCTACCATCACTTTTGGTGCGGTAACGCTCACCGATACCGGATACACCTATAGCACAAGTTTTCTGGTAAAATATAGTGCAAATGGCAATGTTCTATGGGCAAGAACGCCGGGTGCAAACACAAGTAATGCAATGTTTGGCGTGTGGGCAGATTCAAAAGGTGTATATGGTGGAGGCACCTTTCAGGGTACTACCATCCAATTCGGAACGCATACTTTGAACAATCCTGCCGCACCTGACGAATCGCCTTATTTGGTTAAATACGATACATCCGGCAAGGCGTTATGGGCATACGATCCTACAGGTGAAAATTCTACATACAACAGGATAGTTTCTATTGCAGGAACTCAAACAGGCGATGTTGCCATAGCAGGATATTTCGCCAGCTCCTCATTAACCTTTGGTGCGCTACCTGCTATTACTAATGTCACCCCCGGCGCCAACGACATGTATGCTGCCTATTTATACGATAGTACTACTGCGACTGAAGGCATCGCCGAATTGGCGAATTCAAATTCAGTTTTGCTCTATCCCAATCCTTTCAGCACATCAATAATGGTTGAATTTGAGGGAAACCAGAACCTATCCGGCAGTACCTATTTCATCCTCTGCGATGTGGTTGGACGCGAAGTTATGAGCAGAGAACTGAAAAATCAAAAAACGGATATAAGCAGAGGCAGCCTGCCTAATGGGATGTACCTGTATAAAATACAAAACGATTCCGGTATTTTGAAGAGCGGCAAATTGATAATCAATTAACCGAGCGGGCTATATAATGCTTTTTAATTATTAGAGCCTCCCATGGGATTTGAACCCACGACCTACTGATTACGAATCAGTTGCTCTACCGCTGAGCTAAGGAGGCGATTTTAAGATGTGCGAAGATAATACAAAGCTTTAAAAGATGTATGCGGGCTAACCTTAAACTGACTTATTAGCGTTGTTCGCCTGACTTTTTATCGCGGTAGGCAATGGCAAGCAGAGATGGATAGACAATGAGGAGTAGGGGAAGCGCCACTACAAAACCGCCGACCACGGCTATAGCCAGCGGCTGATGCAAACTGGCGCCTGTACCAAACCCAAGCGCAAGAGGCATAAGGGCTATAATGGCGCAAATGGCAGTCATAACTTTTGGTCTTAACCTTGTGGATATTGAGAAAACCAGGGCATCTTTCACATGGTTGGTTTTCCGGCTTTCATTAAATTGCTGGAATGTAAAAATGGCATTTTCACCGACAATGCCTACCATCATTATCAATCCGGTATAGCTTCCCACATTCAGAGGGGTGCCTGTTATATATAATGCAAGGCAACTGCCTGTAACCCCTAAAACAGCGATAAAAAGGACAATGAATGCAGCCCTGAAATCGCGAAATAAAAACAGTACTATGGTAAATACAAGAAGGCAGGCGGTTATGAGTATGGTCATAAGTTCTGTAAATGATTTTTGCTGTTCTTCGTAAGCCCCGCCATAACCGATATTATATCCCTGTGGCAAGGCAACTTTTTTGTTTATGGCATCTTTTACACGCTTCATGGCTGTGCCTAAATCGGTATTATCAAGGCGGGCAGTTATCATCACCACCGGCTCAAGATTTTCTCTGTCGCTTTCAGCAACTCCACTGCTAAGGGTTATGTTGGCAAATTGGGCAAGGGGCTGGAGACGGGCATCGGGTAGAAAGATAAAGCTTCTTTTCATATCGTCTGCGCTTTGCTTGTTCGCTTCACTGTCTTCTAAAATGCGGATATTTGTCATCTGCTGCCGGTCAAAAACATCGCCTGTCACCGTGCCGCTAAGCCGCGTTTTAAGTTGAAACTGGAAATCATCCGGCGAAACTCCAAACTGTGCGAGTTTGGTAAGGTTTGGGCGAACGTTTATATATGGACCTGCAATAACTACACCGTTAAAAACATCAGCCAGTCCGTTCAGCCCGGAGATGGCTTTTGTGGTTTGCATGGCAAGCGTATCAAGTTTATTCGGGTCGTCTCCGTAAATTTTTATTTGTATCGGCTGAACCTCTCCTATCAGGTCGCCGATAATATCCTCGATTCTTTGTCCGAAATCCGGATGTATTGACATTCCGGTTTCTTCAAACTTCTGTCTTATGTCCCTAATTACATCTTCGGTTGTTTTGTCTCTTTTCTTTTTCAGTTGAATAAGGAAATCACCGCGATTCGGTTCTGTTATAAAAAAGCCCATCTGTGTACCGGTGCGTCTAACAAAGGTTTTAACCTCGGGTACGGACATAATGGTTCTTTCAGCTCTCATTAAAATGCTGTCGGTTTCGGTAAACGATGTGCCGGGCGGGGTGAAATAGTCGAGCACGATGGTACCTTCATCCATTTGAGGTAAAAAGCCCGTTTCTAATTTAGGATAAATATAGATAAACACGGCTATAAGTATCCCTACAATGCCTAAACTCATCCATGGTTTATTAATAAAGAACATAACCCATTTGCGTTGCTTAACGTGGTGCGATGTTTTGGCAGCGCTTTCGCCTTTCCCAAAATAAGAATACACTACGGGCAGCAATAGCCATGTAGCGAAGAATGAACAGATAAGAGCTATAACCATTGTAATGGCAAGTACCTTAAAAAAGGCGCCCGATATTCCGCCTAGTAAGAATATAAAAGGTATAAATATAACGAGTGTGCTCATTGATGAACCTATCATAACGGGAAGCAAATAACGAATTGCCTCATGGGCTGCCTGAAAAGGGGATATACCGGGATGTTCTTCCTTTATACGGTGAATCTGCTCCACCACTACAATTGCATCGTCAATTATTAGTCCAATGGAGGCAGCAATGGCGCCCAGCGTCATTATATTGAATGTTTCACCAATCGCATATAACCACATAAGTGTTAATGAAAGGGTAACCGGAATAATGAGCAGAACTGCGAGGGAAGCGCGGTAAGAGCGAAGAAAAATGACCACGATAATAATAGCAAGACCAAGTCCGATAAGGAGGGCGTCTTTTACGCTCTCTATGGCATCATTAACAAACGATGCCTGGTTATAATAGCTTGTAACCTTAACATCCGGGGGGAGAATTTTGTTCAGTTCTTTAATTTTTTGAGACATTCGTTTCGACAAATCAATCAAGTTGGCATTGGGCTGTTGAAGTACGTCTATTACGATTGCCGGTTTACCATCGGAATTGATGCGGGTGTATGTGGTTTCTTCATGTACCTTAATGACGGAAATATCTTTTAAACGTATATAACCCGAAGTATCTGATTTTACAATTATGTTTTCAATTTGAGCAATGTTATAAATGCTGGCATCGGTAAGGGAAAGATACAGTCGCCGGTAATCGGATGAATACCCGTTGGATTTAATAAAGTCGCTCGCATTTAGGGCATCGCGCACCATAGCCGGTGTAACCCTCAAATCAGCCATCTTCGCAACATTCAGTTCAGCCCAGTACTCTTTATTTCTGCCTCCCGATATCTGAACAGTTGAAACGCCCTGAATTTGGGAAAAAAATGGTTTAATTGTATAGTTGGCTATCCATGTAAGGTCTATGGGTGATTTATCCGGGCTTTGCACAACATAACCCATTACAGCAGTAGTTGAATACATATTCATTTTTTCTACTTCAATGTTTACGCCCGGAGGCAGTTCCTCCTTTGCCTGGCTTATCCGTGATTCTATTTGCTGCTGGCTAATATCTATATCGGCGTTCCAGTCGAAATAAACATCTATCTCGCATTCGCCTCTGCTTGTTGAACTGAAAACTCTTTGCAGGTAAGGCACCTGAGAT
>JAKAOA010000033.1 GCA_021823405.1 Bacteroidota bacterium
GTTATTACAAATATAACACCTCTTCCTATGTCTATCTAATTGAATATCAATTATTTATGAACAAAGTAATTAACACTCCTTATCCCGAACTCACGTTAAGTTAATATACTTTAGTTATGGTATAAATAGTATGCTGCTTTAGTATCCTCAAAAACCAAAAGGGATTCGAACAAAAACAGTGAATAAAGTGGAATAAAATATCGCATTTAACAACAAGTTGGAACCAAATTAACCAAAATGGACTAAAACGTCCTAAAGCGGAGAGAGAGGGATTCGAACCCCCGGAACCCGTGAAGGTTCAACGGTTTTCAAGACCGCCGCATTCAACCGCTCTGCCATCTCTCCGTATGAAGTAGTATTGCTCTTCAGACCTAGTTGTCCTCTAAAGCGGTCACAAAGATAGAAAGCTATGCGTTAGTTCAGCGCTACTTTTTCAGGAGTAGTAATAACTTTTTGTCCGGCTTTGCCTGTAATTCTTTTTAGCCGTTGCTTTAATTTATCGGCTAAATAATACATGACCGGTACAATTATTAGCGTCAGAAAGGTAGCAAAACTCAAGCCGAAAATCATCGTCCATGATAAGGGTCCCCAGAATGCCACACTGTCGCCGCCAAAGAAGATATGAGGGTTAAGCTCGCTGAACATGGTTACAAAATCGATGTTCAGTCCTACTGCCAGCGGTATCAGCCCCAAAATAGTGGCTATAGCGGTCAATAGCACCGGCGTCATCCTGATTTTTCCCGCTTCCACAACGGCTTCGGATACTGAATATCCCTGCGAGACAAGAAGATCGGTAAACTCTACGAGCAATATGCCGTTTCTGACCACCAATCCCGCCAGCGCCACGAAGCCGACTCCGCACATAACTATACTCATATCCATTTTGGTTATGGAGAAACCGAGCAAAATACCGATAACGCAAAAGATGACCTCGGATAGGATGATGAAAGGTTTGCTAACCGAATTGAATTGAGTAATAAGTATCATAAAAATCAAGCCGATGGCGGTAAGAAAGGCATGACCAAGGAATGTAGAAGTTTCCTTCTGGTCTTGCTGTTCACCGGTTAGTTCTATATCAACCCCCCTCGGCTTTCTGAAATTATTAACGGCAGCCGTAACCTGTCCGGCTACCTGATTGGGATTAAAGCCGCTTAAAACGTTTGATGATATGGTAATTACGGGTTTTTCATTCAGCCGGGTAATTGCACCGTAGGTTCGCCCGTAATGAATAGCAGCGAAAGTGGAAATAGGTATCTGTCGTATTTCGCCGTGCATATTCATGTCGCGGAATGTAATATCGAGGTTGCGGAGTTCGCTTATATTTTCCCGCTGGCTTTTACGGTAACGAACCATAATAGGATATTCATCGTTCAGGTCACGGTATTTCGATGCTTCGTAACCATATACGGCAGTTCTAATCTCCTGCCCTATCTGCCCGGTGCTTATCCCCTGAAAGTTGGCACGTTCGCGGTCAATATCGAACACTATTTCCGGTTTATTTTTCTGCAGATCCGACTTCAATTCTTCTACGCCCGGAATATCGAGAGAATCGAGATAATGCAGCAGGTCCTGCGACGTGGCAGCTAATACTTTATAATCGTCTCCCCTGACTTCGATATTTATGGGCTTGCCGGTTGGCGGACCGGCTCTTTCCTGATCAACCGATATTTCGGCTCCGGCTATGCCCTGTACGGCTTTCTGAATGGAATCAAGATATATTCGGGTGGATATGCCGTGCCTTTCGGAATAATCAACAAAAGCCACGCCTATCTTGCTTTTGTTCGGATAAGTACCCTGGTCATTGTCGCTCGGGTCGGTAGCTCCTATAGCTACATTGGTGATTACCGACTGCACAAGGGGATTATTCTTTCCGAGAACTTTGTATACTCTTCCCTCCAGTACCCTCGTTACCGAATCAGTATAATTTACATCTGTGCCGACGGGTAAATTCAGATATACATATATGAAATTAGGGTCGCCTTTAGGGAAAAATACAACGTTGGGCGTTCGCATGAAGAAGAGAACAAAGGAACCTACAAAGACCAATATAACGGTACTCATCGTGATAAACGGATGACGGATACACCGCTTCAAAAACCTTGTGTAACGCGCCTGAAAACGGGGCCATACATTATTCTGAAAACCATTTACCCATTTTACCAGAAGGAATTTATAAAGGAGATGTACCAGCAATAAGGTGATGGCAAAATTGGCAAAACCAGGGTTTTGTCCGAGAAACGACAACAGCGCGATTGACAGGAAAATAATAACGGTGATGGTATTGCCCTTTGTCCATTTGGCAGATTTTTTATCGTGCCCCTCCTTATGAGGTTTCATAAATGTTACCGCAAAAACCGGGTTTATAATATAGGCGACAAAAAGCGATGCTGTAAGGGTAATTATTAGCGTTACTGGCATATAGTGCATGAACTTGCCTATTATTCCGCCCCAGAAAGCGAGAGGGATGAATGGAGCAAGGGTGGTTAATGTTCCGGATAAGACAGGCAAAAATACTTCGCCTGCCGCCGCCTTGGCCGCTTGCACTATTCCAACCTTGCCGTTATCGAATATGCGGTGGGTATTTTCTATCACTACTATCGCATCATCCACCACTATGCCTAATCCGAGGAGGAAGGCAAAAAGCACTATCATGTTCAGAGAATAGTCCAAGCCCGGTAGTATGGTAAATGCCACGAACATGGATAGCGGAACGGAAAGCCCTACGAATAGTGCATTGGTTGCGCCCATAAAGAACATCAGTATGATAGTTACAAGAATAAAACCGATGATAATGGTATTGATAAGATCGTGCAGGGTATGGCGCGTCTGGTCGGACTGGTCGCCAGTAAGGGTAATGTGAAGATTAGGCGGAAAAACATTCGACTGCATATTCTTCACCAGATCGCGAACCTTATCGGAAGCGTCAATAAGATTGGCTCCGCTGCGTTTTACAATATCGAGTGATATTACATTTTTACCGTCGAGGCGGGCGTAACTGTCCGCATCCGCTGCAGTGTCCTTAACCGAGGCAATGTCTTTCAGATATAAGGTTGCCCCGCCCATGCTCCTTATTATCAGGTTTCTTATCTGGTCCATATTGGTAAACTGACCTGAAACTGTTAGCGAACGCTGCTTATTGCCCATGGTAACGGTTCCGCCGGATATCACAAGGTTTTCACCTGAAACCGCCCTCTCTACATCGCCCATGGTTACCATTGCAGCTTGCATTTTGTACATATCCACATTCACCTGTATCTCTCTGGTTTGGGCGCCTACCTCATCCACGCGGGTAATTTCGGGCATGGCTTCTATTTTGTCTTTCAGGTCGTCGGCGTATTTCTTCAACCGTGAAAGGTCGAAATCGCCTGAAAGGTTCACGAATAAAATGGGCATATCGGCAAAATTGAAATCATTTACCAGTGGTGGGTTAGGCAGGTCGCTTGGCAACTCCGATTTAGATTTATCCACTGCATCTTTTACTTTTTGCCTCGCATCATCAACCGATACATCGGTATTGAACTCTACCACAATGGTGGAATAATCCTGCAGGGAGTGGCTTGTAACCTTTTTTACTCCTGAAATGGCTTTTATTTCTTTTTCGATGTGGCGCGTCACCAGATTCTCCATATCAGCGGGTGAAGTGCCTGGGTAAATGGTTTGAACAAAGATGGTGGGTATAGCTATATCGGGAAATTTCTCCTTCGGCAGATTATTGAAAGACATTATGCCTGCAAGGGTAATGATTACCGTAAGCACAAAAATGCTCGTCCGGTTATCTATCGCCCACGAACTTGGTTTAAATTCTTTAAAAATGTCTTTCATATATTAATTTCGTTAACCCTGCTTCAAAAACTTATTGCGTCTCCATTATTTAAATCTTCATAGCCCACTGTAATCAGTTTGTCACCCGCTTTCAAACCGGATGATATTTCCGCCATTCCGTTGTAAACCATTCCGGATTTTACTGTTACCGGTGTTTTTTTCGCCACCATTGTTCCGTTTTGGTCAACAGCAAGAAATACGAAAGAACCGGTCGGGTCGTTCTGTACAATATTGATGGGAATAACCACAGCCGCACGATTGTAGTAGTCCATTATTTTCATTATGGCAATCATGTTGGGGTGATAGTCAGGGTTCTGCGGAAGATTAACCTCTACCGTAAAAGTCCGGTTCACTTCATCGATGGTGCGCGAAATGTAACTTGCCGTAGATGTAATTTCCTGATGCAGATCCGGAAAATCGATTTTCAGAGAATCGCCTTGATGTATATCGGCTATGTATGCTTCCGCCACATTGCCCTTTACCTTTAGCAGTTCCATATTAACCACTCTTATAGTAGGCATTCCGGGTGCCACACTCTCGCCCATCTTCACATTTACCGCGTCAACCACGCCGTCAATTGGCGATTTTAATTTCATCATTTCGTCCTGTTGCTGCAATGCCGAAAGTCGTTTTTGTTGCGATTCGTAATTGCTTTTTGCGCTAAGATACTGTACTTCAGTACCTATTTTCTGGTCCCAGAGGGCTTTCTGTTTCTCGTATAAAGTTTTAGCAAGGTCGAGCGCGCTTTTTAGCTCCGCTATATTTTGCAATAACACTGAATCATCCAGGTCGGCGAGTATCTGTCCTTTTCTTACATTATCTCCTTCGGTAACGAGAATTTTCTTAATCACGCCGACTGTTTCGGGGCTTACGTCTATATTATCCTGACCATATACGCTTGCCTGTACCTCTACAAAATGTCTGAACGGCTGCAATACTATTTCCTGTACAGCTGCACGTATTGTTTTAATTTCGTTTCCTCCTTCCTCTTTAATGCTGTCGGTTAGCGCCTGGATTTGCCCTCTCAAATCGCCTTCCTGCTTTTTCAGTTCGGTAAGTTTTTCTTTATTTGCTTCCAGTTTTGATTTGTGCGCACAGGCAATTACAGACAACAAAAAGACCAGCGATAGATATGTTGCCAATGAAGATAGTTTATTGATGTTCATTATTTATAAGGTTATAGGGATGTTATCGGTATGGTTTAAATATTTTGCTGTTGTCTTCATTTTTTGTAGAGAGTTCCTTTCGCCTGTTCATAATCTACCTTAGCCACCAGCGCATTGAATAGTGCATTGTAATAGTTTGTTTCGGCTTCGGTGAGCGATGTTTCAGCATCCACCACTTCGAGGTATGAGCCGGTGCCCGCTTCGTATTTCGCCTTTGAATCGTGTTCAACATTTTGAGCCAGATTCATATTTTCCTGCTGGTTTTCCAAATCGGAGATGGCATTCTCGAAATTGGTTGTACTGTTGTCAATATCGAGGGAAATACTCTGTTTAATAGTATTCAGGTTTGTTTCACTCTCCAGCAACCCAATTTTATCCTGTTGTATCCGGCTAGACCTTTGCAGTCCCGAGAAAAGGGGAACATTCAATCGTAATCCTACAATACCTTCGGGATACCATTGTTGCCCGCTAAATTCAAGTTTTTCACCGTATGTCTGTTCGCTCACCGTACCAAATAACGCCAAGCTCGGCAGGTTAGAATACCGGTCCTTCTGCAACATCAGCTGGCTGGCTCTTATCTGGGTAACGGCTAAAGAATATTCTATACGGTTGGCGGGATCAAAGGAGCTGTCCTTTTCCATATCAGGCACAATAGGGATGGTTTTCAAACTGTCCGTAAGAGTAATGCTATCTTTTGGCGGCATACCCATCTGGAATTTGAGCAACTTTCGGCTTAACAATATGAGCCGCTCGGTATTCTGAACCTGTGTATTTACATTATTGTAACTTACTTTTATCCTCTCCCAATCCAGTTTCTCTGCAAAGCCGTTCTTGTACATGGCTTCTGTTTCGTTCAGTAACGCCTTTAACCGTAAAGCGTCTGCCTCAACCATCTGTAATTTCCAATCATTTACCAATACGGTGTAATATGCCTTCGTTACAAGTGATACGGTTTGAATACTGGTCTGTATCAAGCTTTTCTGCGACAGTTCCTTATAGGTTTTGGATGCTTCAAGTCCTGTAATATAAGTGCCGTCGAAAAGGAGTTGTGAAGCGTCGAGTTCTGCACCGGTATTGTATTGAGTTCCGAACTTAAGGGGGATAAATTCGCCGGGCATGCCGCCAAAGAATTGAGCGGGTATAAGAGTGGTGGGCAGTTCAAAAAAATCCTGCACATTCCCGCTGGCGCTTAATTGCGGAAGACCGATACCGGTAATTTCGCGCACCTTCGCACCTGCCTTCTGTACCTCATAACGGGCATTAATTACGTTACCCTGATGCTGCAGAGCATAATCTATACTTTGCTTTATGGACATACGGTAAACCGTATCACTATGTGGCTGGGCGCCACATAATGAAAAAAGAAACAAGAAAATCAAAAGATACACTCCGATGGGTAGGAAATTAGCCTTCTTATTCGGTATGTAAGGGTAGTTCCGGTTAGCGGTTTTAAATTTTAGATCGTTGTAATGTTGCATCCTCAAATAAAAAAAATTGTAAACCGGTATTGCTTGCAATACCGGTTTATGTTCGTTAAGACGGCGCAAAACTAAAAATACTTTAAATATGCCGGATTTAAGGTTTCTTTTCAGTTCAACAATCTCCATTTTGTGTTTATACATTTCCGTTTGCATTGGTGTTTTATTGTATCCGTTACGGCGGTGAGTTTTCTATATACCAAGTACTGTTTTAAGTTTTGGGTACCCCGTTTTGCTTACCGGTATGCGCACGCCGGATTTCAGAACGACTATATGTCCGTCCTTTTCATAGGGTTCAATGCGTGTTACCTGATTAATATGTAATAAAAAGGAGCGATGAACCCGTACAAATTGAGTTTTATCCAGTATATTTTCAAAATAGCTCATCGTTTTATTTTTCAGATACGAGCCATCTGCAGTGCAAATTTTAACGTAATCATCATCCGCTTCGAAATAGTGAATCTCAATCACGGGTATAATGCGAATGCGGGTGCCAGTTTTTACTGCGATACGGGTATATTGGTCGGGCAATACGGATGAGTTTCTAATAAAGTTCTGCATTGCACTTTCAGTCTCGGGTTTATCCGCTCGAGCTGTCCATTTTTTAATTGCCTTGTCGAAACGTTCCTTGCTAAAAGGTTTAAGCAGATAATCGATTGCATGCGCCTCGAATGCCTTCATGGCATACTCATCATAAGCGGTGGTAAATATTACAGGCGGCGGGGAGTCGAGGAGTTCAAGCATTTCAAAGCCATTTAATTTGGGCATCTGAACATCGAGAAAAATAAGGTCGGGCTTACGCTCATTTATGGCTTTTACTCCCTCAAACCCGTCTCCGCATTGCGCTATTATTTCAAAATTATCATGGTCTTTCAGATATTCCGTAATGATGGCGCATGCAAGCGGTTCATCGTCTATAATTATAGCTTTTATCATGGCTGCGGTATGGTAACAACGGTGGTGAATAAATTGCCTTCGGCTTTTGATTCAATAAGTTTATTAAGGGAATATAGAAGGTATAGCCGGCGTTGCATTGCCTTCAATCCGAAACCGGTCCCCGGCTTTGAGTGCGCGGTATGCGGGTCGAACGGATTTTGTATCAATATCTGAAGGGCTCCGGCTGTTATAGATGCCTGAACGGCGATAGTTACCGTTCCGGTAGTATCGTATAATCCGAATTTGATGGCATTCTCCACAACGGGTTGCAATATCATTTGCGGCACAAGGCATTTCAAAACGGTTTCATCATATTTTATTTCTGTGTTTAACCTATGCCCGAACCGTATCTTCTCAATATCCAGATAAAGTGAAAGATTATGCAGTTCATCTTCTAGGGTAACCATTGCTTTTTCATCATTCTTTAATGTACCGCGCAGAAAATCTGCCAGGTTTTGTATCATGCGACGCGCTTCTTCCGGTTTGTTTGCGGTAAGCGAACTTATTGAATTTAAACTATTGAATAAAAAGTGGGGTTGTAATTGCTGACGAAGTTTATATAACTCTGCATCTCTGTATGTTCGCTCTATTTCTGCATTTCTCATTTCATTCTTTCGGAGTTCATCAAATGAGTATGTTAGCGAATAAAGCAGGGTAGTCCATCCTGTCATCAGGAAGGCAATAAAATAACGCACCGGCAACGATTTGTATAGGAAAATAATATAGTTTTGGTCAGTTATAAGATGCGGTAACGCCCACCTGATAATCCCAAGCCATATTGCAGCTATACACAGGTTCCAGATGAATATGTAAAAGAACCTGCTCCGGTCAGGACGGTAGTATTTCAATGCATTCCCTACCGCCATGCTGATAACCAATAGTAATCCGTTGCTTACCATACTGTCAACCAGCGATATGTTCAGTGTAAATCCCGCCCATGCCAATACAGCGGTTTGCATCGCGCCCCATATCATCCAGAGCGGCAGGATAAGAAGTAACAGTCGGCTAACGGATATGCTTGGCTGTGGCATGGCGGCTGTTCATTGTTCTAATAGCTTAATATCTCAATGCCGGCAAAGATTGACACGCCTTCCAACACAAGCACCTTTTCGGGATCGGGCTTAAGCAGGGCGGGGTTTCTTTTATCTTCTATACCGCCGAAAATGGATACCATTCTCGGTTGTAAGGTCCAATCCGCCGGGACGATTATTTTACTGCCTCCAAAAATCTGCACTACATCAAGCGTTATCTTGCCTTTTATATCTGCCTGACTAAGATTTATTTCAGCGCCGCCGAACATATTCACAATATCGCCTCCTTTAAAATCCTTCGATACAACTACCTTATGTACACCGCCGAAAATGGATACGGAATCTATGTAATCGTTGCTTGAACTGCTGCCAGCAGGATTAGTTTGACCGTATTTATACCGGTATTTCTCCCATTTACCGATTTTGCCTTCCCAATAAGCACGAGTACGCCAATCCCAGCGTTGCTTTGGACGCAAAATCATTATCAGACCGAATGCAATTATAAGAATAGGAAAAACATATTCCCAGATATTCATGTTGGGATAAAATTCCTGGGTGAGGAAGATACCGCCTATCAGTAAAATGATAATCCACCCGCCGCCGCGTAAACCATGCCTAACCCCAAGATATAATCCGAAAACAATTAAAAACATGGGCCAGGTGAATAACCAGGCGGGAAAAGCAACGGCGCCAAGTTGTTTAAGCAGCATTACCATACCTGCGGCTAATATTATGAGTCCACCGAAAATTCTTCCGGAACGGGGACGGTAATAGTTCATCTGGTCTTTTACCGCGTCTGTCGATTTACTGTCTTGTGCATCCATATTAGTGAATTTGATGGTACAAACATAGATTGAAAATTGACGGGTCAGTTAGAATTATTAGGCGTTAATCGGATAACGGGAGGCGGACTGCATGAAAAACTCGGTGAATGAAGAAATTTCCCTTTCTATGCCAATGTTTGTTAAAAACGGTAATCCTTACAGTCCTTCGTAAATTCATTCGGATTGAAATTAGGATTCACATTGACATCCTGATAAACATATTCCTCAAAAACGCCCTTTTCATCCTCCACGCGAAGCAAAACAGGAAATAAGGTTTGCTTATCAATATAGAGGATAACGCGCGGCGCAAAGTCGCTTGGCAGTAATAGAGATTGACCTGCCTTAACATCTGAATAGGAACTTATCTGCGGATTATGTTTTAAGGTCATATATTCGTTCAAAGAATGTGAACGGGCAATGGTTATCACTGTTTCACCCTTTTTTACAACGTATGGTTTATATCCGAAGTCAATTGCGACAATATCAATTTCGTAACAGGCGGCGGAGCCATAAGTTAGTTCACCTTTATATAAAAAATGAGAGCTAAAGTTATCGCCCGCCCTGATGATGGCTGCCTTTAGCAGTGAGGAAACATAATCGAACCCGACATCTTCTATCCCGTGGTGCTGGTCTTTTCTCATCCAGTAACCGTCCGGATTCAAGTTGAGATTGAAATAAGGGAATGAGGGAGGATGAACCAGAACATCTCCTTCATTCATATCCGGACCCCATAATAACTCTGTGCCGTTGTCGGTTTTAATATACACTCTTCTTGGCGATTTTTGATACCTAATGTCGGAACTTCCCGTTCGCATTTTTCCGTTCTCATACACCCTTTCGCGATAAGACAGCCGGTAGCTTACCCTGTTTATAGCGTCGGTTTTCGTTATCACCCCGTTTAGTATGGATCGGGTATCGACGCTTTGCCCAATAGCCGCAAAAACATACATCACTAAACAAAATACAGCCGCTAATGTTACAGGCAACCGGTTAATATCTGACCAATCTCTGTGCCAGCCATTTTCATCAGACACCTTTAATTTCTTATTCATGGTATCAGAAATTGTAGCCCGGATAGCTCTCGGTAAATTCGGCATCTGGTATATCGGTGTTTACCTGCAGATTGGTAAAACTATAACTTTCAAAGAGCCCTTTGTCGTCGTATATCCGCAGGTAAACGGGCAGGTTAAGGTCCTTCCTGATTATAATAATGGAGGTTTTTGCATACATATTCGGAACCGAAAGAATAGTGCCTGCTTTTAACCGGTCTTCGTAAGAGGAAAGCCCGTTGGCTTTAAGAACAAGATAGTTGTTCAGATAAAATTTATCGGCTATGCTGTTTACGGTTTCATTATTTCCTTGCACCATAATTGTAAAGTAACGAAAGTCGGGAAAGGTCATCTCTATCTTATAGCAGATATTGCCATCAAATACAGTATCGTCGAGTTGCCTGATATAATCGCGGTACGCATTGGGGAACTGATTTACCGAGTGGTATAGTATGGTTTTTATATAACTAAACCCAAGCCGGTCAACGGTTTGGTGCGAATCCTTGTGCATCAGTTTGCCATACGGATCGAGACGGAGATTAACGTATGGGAAACCGTTCGGGTTGATGAGCGCCTCATTGTTGTTCTGCCCTTGCAGCCACAGCGCTTCCACTCCTGTCTGAAGGTCTTTATAATATACCTTATATGGAGATACATTTACTTTAATTGTTGAGTTTGCTTTCACATATCTTGCTCCGCCGAACCTCTCTATTGAAGAAAGATTGAAACGCAACGTTCTTACTTTGTCTATGGCGTCGAACATATTGTTAATTATCTGTTTGCAGTCGGACTGGGTGTTTTGGGCATACAAGTTAGCGTCGAAGAACGACACTGCAAGGAATAGCATAACCGCCGGCAATGCGGCTGACTGCATTATTCCATATATATATCTGGCAAAGCGCACTTTAAGATTTTCTGAAGCAGGATGTTCCGACCTGTTTATCACAAATATCATTGGAACGCGGATATGCCTGTAATGTCCTGCCCGGTAATAAGAAGATGAATATCGTGCGTACCCTCATAAGTAATCACCGATTCGAGATTCATAGCGTGTCGCATTATGGGGAATTCGCCTGTAATACCCATGGCGCCATGGATCTGCCGTGCCTCACGGGCAATCTGAATAGCCATATTCACATTATTGCGCTTTGCCATTGAGATTTGCGCCGGCGTGGCGCGTTTTTCATTTTGCAGAACTCCCAGCCGCCAGCACAATAATTGCGCTTTCGTAATTTCGGTAATCATTTCGGCAAGTTTCTTTTGTACCAGTTGGAATGAGCCGATTGGCTTGCCAAACTGTTTGCGTTCCTTAGAGTAACGCAGAGCTGATTCGTAGCAGTCCATGGCGGCGCCTACCACTCCCCATGCTATCCCATATCTTGCCATATTCAGGCATGAAAGAGGACCTTTCAATCCCTTAACTCCCGGCAGTATATTTTCTTTGGGTATTTTTACGTTATCGAAAACAAGTTCGCCTGTAGCGCTCGCTCTCAACGACCATTTATTATGGGTTTCAGGAGTAGTAAAGCCCTGCATGCCCCGTTCTACGATAACACCCCTGATTACATCCTGCTCATCCTTTGCCCACACCACTGCCATATCGGCAAGCGGAGCGTTTGATATCCACATTTTAGCGCCATTTAGCAGGTAGTGGTCGCCGGCATCCTTTAGGTGCGTAACCATACCGCCGGGGTCGGAGCCATGGTCTGGCTCGGTTAAGCCGAAGCAGCCAAGTTTGTTTCCGGAAGCCAGCGGAGGCAGGTATCTTTTACGCTGTTCCTCGCTGCCGAAGGCATTAATGGGATACATTACCAGCGAACCCTGCACCGAGGCGGTAGAGCGTATTCCCGAATCGCCTCTCTCCAGTTCCTGCATCATCAGTCCGTAGGAGATGTAATCGAGTCCTGCACCGCCATATTGCGTTGGTATCGTCGGTCCGAAACATCCGCTTTCGCCCAGTATTTTAACAAGATGTTTCGGGAAGACCGCTTTTTGACAGCATTCTTCTATTATGGGGCTTATCTCCTTCTTCACTATGGCGCGTATGCTGTCCCTTATCAAACGGTGCTCGTTGGTGAGAAGTTCATCGAGAAGGTAATAGTCGGGGCTTTGAAAATTGTCGGCTGGCATATTTTGATGTTGTTGGCAACAGCAAAACTACGAAAAACCATGGAAAAGCTTTTCTGATATATACCGTTGCTTTGAATTTGCGGATTTTAGCAAATTTATCGTAGCGGGTATAAAAATAGCTGACGGAATCAATTCTCGCTATTTATCCTATAATGCGTCTTATAGTTCACTCCCTTGAAAGCAGTGCATACTGTAATTTGAAGAGTAGTCGTATGACGTGAAACGAGAGCCAGCAGGAAAATTGTTCAAATACATTCATTTTGTTATGATATTCGGAATAGGTAACCCGTTTTGAACTATCTTTCACTCTTAACAGCTCCTCTCGCACTGCATCGCACAATACTGATGCGTGCGAGGCGACGTTCGTTTCTATGCTTCCGTAATCGCTCAAATGATTAACATTGTAAGAACCTATGGTTATCCAGCTATTATCGACACAAGTCATTTTTCCATGCAGTACAGATTTGTCCCATTCGTATATCTCAAAATTGTTCCGCAACATCCAGGCATAAAGCCATGTGGTAGCTTTTTTTACAAGAGTTACATCTGAAGCGCCCTGAAGAATGAGCGATACTCTAACATTGCCGGCAGCGGCTTTCAGCAATAAATTCCGGATACGCCTTCCCGGCAGAAAATAGCTGCACAGAATGACTATGGAGGAATGAGCGCTTTTGAGGGCATGGCGGTAGTTACGCGATATACCGTCCTTTTTATAGAGCCAGTCATTTTGCAGAATCCTGACATCCAACCCCGAATGCGGATGATTGGAGTCGTTAATCAAGCGCTTTAGGCGTCTTCTTTTTTTTCGCGCTTTGTAAAACTTTCCTTGCCAGATGTTTTCGCACACATGCGATATATATTGGCATACCGGACCAGTGAGATAGACAGCATAGTCCAGCCAGGGCGTTTTAACACCCTCTACCCTATATTTATCTTCAATGTTTATACCGCCTATCAACGCTTCTGTTTCATCGGCTAACAGTATTTTATGGTGCAGCCGCCTTCCAAATCTTAAGCGGTGATGAACGAAAAGCGGGGAGAACATTCTGAATTTTATACCCGCGTCTTCCATTTGACTGATTGAGTGCCTTCCCAATCCTGCCGAGCCGAAGGCATCTGCCAATACATATATGGCAACGCCTCTTGAGGCTGCATTTTTCAGAGCGGCGATAACCAATTCACCGGTAGAATCCGAGGTAAAAATGTAGGTCTGAAGATGTATTTTTCTTGTACTTCTATTGATAATTTCCAATGCTCTGGTAAAATAATCTTCGCCGCTGAATACCAATTTGAGTTCCTCCGCTTTGAACATTTTTAAACCGGCTGCCTGTTAATGGCGTTGAACAATTCTTCGCGCCTGTTGCGCAGGTCTGCCGCCATACCAATGGCTATTTCTCCCACGTCGCTTTTCAAAGCATCCGTGGCGAGCATGGCGAACTCCTTCGGCTTCATCCCTCTGTCGGTCTGCTGCCGCTTATCCCTTGCCCCTTGATCAAGCTCGGTATCCACTATAGGAGGTATTATTTCATAAACTTTGGTGGACGTTTTAGCAAGCTGGTGTCTTAACGATAAGGTGAAGGAATGAAGAGCAGCTTTTGTTGCACAGTAAACAGGAGTAATTGCGAGTGGTGTGAAAGCCAGTCCCGAAGTGACATTTATAATAGCGCTGAAGGGCTGGGTGGTCAGTTTAGAAATGAACAGGGCGCTCAAGTGTATAGGAGCGGTTAGGTTGGTCTCTATTTCTTTCGCCACCTCATCCTGCGTATATACGCCGCGGTTCAAACGGACTTCCCGCTGAATACCGGCATTATTTATCAATATATTAAGTTCGGGGAAATCTTTGATTGCCCAATTAAGCAGTTCCTCCCGTTCTTTTCTGACCGACACATCGCATTCTTTTGTTATCAACCCGGGAAGTTTCCTCTTCGCTTCTTCGAGCTTCGCAGCTCTTCGCCCGCAGATGATTACAGTATTGCCGAGCCGGTTAAATTCCTCTGCGAGCGCCAAACCAATGCCTGTTGCTCCGCCCGTTATTAAAATTGTATTATCGGTTAGTTTCATATTTGATTGAGATTATTATGCGTATTCAAACTACCTGTATCCATCTGCATTTCATTATCCGACTTCACTATCATTTAGTTTTCTTCCCTGAATCCATTTTCTACGGCAGTGAAAAGTGAAGGTTTAATTGATTTTTTATGATTCAGGAAGAGCTTATATGAATCGTCGAAAGCTACACGGGATAATAAACTTTTTTCGTATGAACCCTTTAGAGCCATTATAAGTTCGCATATTTCGCGAAGCGGGTATTTATCCTGTTCGCATCCGGTTATATAATCGCACCAATTGTTTTTGACCGTTAATTCGCGGAAGACAGGGTTGGCTTTTTTTCCAACCATAAGGCGCAAGCCGCACATCTTCGCCATTGATATGTCGTTTATATCATCGAAGACGCATGCAATCTGTTCGGGAGTAATATTATTCTTGTGACAAAAATGCAGCACGGCATCCGGCTTTTGCAATACTTTCATATATACGCTGCTGAAACATTCCCTCTTTGAAAAAAAGACGGCTCCAGGATTATTTTCTCCTGTAATTATAGCGCAGGGAACTATATAGGCGTTTGACAAAAAATAACTGTACCGGAGCAGGTTCAAACCTGCGGCATCGGGTTCGGCGAACAGACCGGGAGAATTCTCGCTTTTATAGCCGTTGTTAAATACGCCGTCCCAGTCGAATACGAATGCCTTAATACCTGAAATTTTTTCCTTTATTCTTTCAGGCGAAAGAATGAATTGCCCGCCTAAAGCGGTGAAGGTGCTAAATACCTCATCATCCGATATCCGTTGTTCATTCTTCATTATTGAGAAAGGGTTACCCTACCCAATCAGTCCCATTTTCACTAAATCCTGTATATCAATAAATCCGCATGGCTTATTATTTTCGGTAACAATGATACTGTCTATCCGGCGTTCTTTAAAAAGGTTCACTGCATCGTAAAGCAGCGCTTCGGAACTTATGGTAACAGGCGCTTTCTGCTGCAAGTCGCTCATTTTGGATTGTAAAATGGTCTTGCCGCCTTCTTTGAGGTTTCTGCGCAAGTCGCCATCGGTAAATATTCCGTTAAGGTTGCCGTCCTTATCCACCACTGATACTGCTCCTAAGCCGGATTCTGTCATTACTAACATGGCATCAGTAATGGTATCGGACAGTTTTACGGTTGATTTATGCGGGCGGATAATATCCTTCACCTTAACGGTCATTAGTTTGGTGTGCTCGAGGAACTGATTTGTGCCTACCATGGTTAGCGCATTCTCATTCAGTATTTTAATCACACTCCATGGGGCGGTGCAAACATGCGCCCCGGCAAGCAATCCCTGTCTAACATGTTCAGGGTGCCGTACCGATGACACCATCACTTTTGATTTAAATCCGTAGCTCCTGATAACATTTACTATTTGACTATAAAGAGCAAACGCATCCTGTCCCTGGTCGTGCATTCTTCCGGCGAGCGGGCAGATGTAAGCGGCGCCGGCTATCATTGCCATATATGCCTGATTCAGAGAATATACAAGATGTATGTTAACCTTGTGCCCTTCATTACTCAATTTACGACAAGCCTGAACACCGTGATTGGAAATGGGAATTTTAAACACCGGTTTCGATTTCAATGGAAGCGTAAGCAGGCGGTGAGCTTCCTTCACAATTTCTTCGGCGGTTTCGCCAAGCGCTTCCACCTGAAGTTCGGGGACCATCCCCGATAGTTTTACAATCGCCCCGTCTATGTCGGTTATTCCGTGACGGTGCATAAAGGTAGGGGTGGTGGTAAGCCCTGAAAGGATTCCCCACTTAAAAGCAGCTTCAATTTCCTTAAAATCTACGGAGTCGAGGTATAATTCCATTTCTAATTAAGATTTAAAATTTTTACTGAAAATAATTACGAGACGGTTTTTCTTACAAGGTTATGTATTTCTATCAGCGGCTTTAAAAATTCTTCAAGGTCGTCCAACCTATATTGACTGGCGGCATCGCATAAAGCAACAGCCGGGTTCGGATGCGTTTCAATAAATATACCGTCTACTCCTGCCGCCACGCCTGCTCTCGACAGGGTGGGCAAATATTGTCTTGCTCCTCCTTTCGGGTCGGCGCTCGGTATGCCATATTTGCGGATGGAATGTGTAATATCGAAAATAACAGGATAGCCGAGTTGACCAAGTTCATAGAAACTGCGAGGGTCAACCACCAAGTCGTTATATCCGAAAGTGTAACCCCTCTCGGTAAGCATAATGTTATTGTTTCCTGCCGTTTCTGCTTTTTGCACCGGCTTAATCATGTTTTCGGGCGCAAGAAACTGACCATGTTTCAGGTTCAAAGGTTTACCCGTTCGGGCTGCTTCCATAACGAGCGTTGTCTGCATACAGAGATAGGCAGGAATCTGCAATACATCCACCACATCGCGAACAGCGTTTATCTGGTCAGGGTAATGGATATCGGAAATTATCGGCAGATTAAAGGTCTTTTTTACCTTCTCCAGTATCTTAAGACCTTCATCCATTCCGGGTCCCTGATAATATTCTGCAGAACTGCGGTTATCCTTTAAGAATGATGATTTAAAAATAAGCGGTAATTTCAATCTCTCACTTATGCCTTTTACCCTTTCGGCGGTTTTGAGCATAAGGTTTTCATCTTCAACCACGCAAGGTCCGGTTATCAGGAACAATTGCTTGTCACCAGCAACCACATTACCAATATTTACTTTTTTAATGCTCATGATAAAATAAATTGCCCATCCACTCCCAAAGCCCAAAAGTAATAAGAATTAAAAATATGCCACTTATTGACTGAAATGAATCTGAAATTTATATCTTTGTGCTGTAAACCAAATTATATCGCGATGAAAAACAGATACTTTCTGTCTGCAATAGCATTCCTGACCACTCTCTCGGGAATAACAGTATCCGCCTATTCACAGCAACAGGCAGCGCCGTCTTTTCACAAGGGCTCGTTTCGGATTAACCTTACCGAAGGCAGCGCCCATTCCACCTATACAACCAATGATATTTCAAGCCATGAGGTAATTAATTCCATGCGATTCATAGGTGATAGAGACCCGCTTCAACTTGAGTACGGATTAACCGGGCGTTGGGGTATTGGCTTAACCACCGGTAATGATATATTTAACAACATCAATCCAACCGGGTTCTATGGATTTCAAACCTCTACAGGGCAGGTAAAGGCAAAGACGTCCGAACTAACCGTTGACGGCAGCTATCACTTTTTTATTACTCCGGTAAGTGATTTTTCAGTGGTCGGTTCGGTTGGTCCTGCATCAGTGCTAATTCAAGGCGGAACAGGCGATATGGTTTATCAATACAACGCAGGCGGAGGAATTATCCGTCTCGGGTTGCACGCCCGCTGCTTTATTTTAAGATATATAGGCGTGGTTGCTATGGTGAGCGTCTATTCCGAGAATATGTCTCCGGAAGGAGTGAAAGGCAATACCGCCGGCACAAATTATTCTACCTCAATCAGCGGTGTTGATATTGAGGGTGGACTTTGCTTCCGTTTCAGCAGGAAGTAAAAAAGGGTTTATATTCCTATATATATACGTTTTTTTGTAAATCAATTTGTTCAGTAATTTACAGTAACATAATAGGGCAGGAAGGTATGGAAGATTTAAACGGATACGGGCGATTAAAAAAATAATCTGACAATTTTTATTCATACGGCACTTTTTTCAAAAAAAGTATATATTTGTATTCTCAAAATTTCAGAAAAGGCATTAAACCTTTAAATCTTTATCAGGTCAATAGTTATATAAAAAACGTCAACTAAAATCAAAATTATCAAAAACGTCATGAAAAAATCAGTACTTCTAATTATCGCTACGGGAGTATGCGCTTATGCAATGGCGCAGAACGCACCGTCACCGGCTCCTCAATCAATGAGCGTACCCCCGGTACATGCAGGACAAATGCAAAAAATGAATGACAGGAATTCTGTAAACGGACCCTTTTTACCAGCCAAAAGTCATTTAGACAACAGCCACAGGGTACAATCATCGCGCATACCCCTTGGATCATCTTATAATGCATACGGATATCTGGATGCCAATACCACCGCAATAACTGCAAACCAGGCATGTAAGCTGATAGTAGTAACCCACCGCGAAGATGCATCAAAACCATCCGGCACCTATGGAACCGGTTCGTATGAGGCATCCTTCTCTACCAACTACGGTACAAGTTGGGATTCGGATATCGTTGTACTTAAGGCATTCCAATCAGGATCTCAAGGTTCCCGCTACCCAAACGGCGTTATTTTTTGCCCTGCCGGCGATACAAACGCCGCAAACACTTACGATGCTTTTGCCGGACCATGGACTAACGGAACCAACTGGGCTGCAAACGTAGGCGGAAGTATACGACTGGACAGCATGTTTGACAGAGAGGATTTTTGGCCAAATGGAGTTGCCGGTATTAAGACCGAAAACAACGGCGACCTCGGCTATATGCAAAGTTGTGACGATAGCACAGTACACGTAATTGGCGAGGGATTTAACTATAACGGATCCAACTACCAAACACGTTATCTTGGAGCGGTAATAACTACTGGAAAATTCGTTAATGACAGTTTCCACTGGACGCAGCAGGTTATAAAACCACACTTCTGGAATGCATATTACGGAGCCCTTTCAACCGACCCGGTTGATTCGGGGAATGGCACAGGCGCCGGTTATGCCTGCCAGCATATCGGACCTGCCGGTATGGCTTGGTCGCAGGATGGTTCCACCGGTTATGTGGTATTCTTAGGAAACCTCGATTCTGCAGGTCTTGATTACGTATCCTATCAGCCCATCGTTTACAAATCGACCGATCACGGTAACACATGGAATATGATGGCGCCATTCAACTACAGCACTCTTCCAAACTTAGTTCAGTATATTTATCACACATCCGATGATACCAACCTTAAGTTGCCTTTAATCGGCGTATTAGAAGGTGGAGGACAAGGAAGCGAAAATGATTATGACCTTACGGTGGATAAGGACAAAAACCTGCACATCTTCTGTTCAGTTACCGCCGACTTTTATTCAAATCCTGACTCTGCTTACTGGCCCCACTGGTACAAAGCCCCTTACGGCAACTATTATATTTATGACCTTTATACAACAAGTCCGACAGGTGGTTGGAATGCACGGTTTATTGACTCTCTTCATGCAACCCCGGGCGACACTATTTCCAACTCCGACTGGAGTGTAAATACCGGAACCAGTCCCTATACCTATGTTGCATACGGAGCCCGCATCCAGGCATCAAGAACCACCAATGGCGAACATATCTTCTGTATGTGGGAAGATGATATCCAAGGCGACCCGCAGATTATCCAGCCGGATATTTTCGGTCAGAGTTATGATGTTAACACGGCAACGGCATCGCCCGTTCACCAGTTTACAAATGATGGCAGGGAATATTTCATGTGCGCCTCGAACATCGCCCTAGAAAGCAAGGATACCCTTTGTCCAAACGTTCGATATACGGTTCCATGTTTTTATGTTCAGCCGCAATCGGCAGGAAACGACGGAACATCTCCTGTTAACCTCTTCTATCAGAACGATGTAATATTTGTTTGTGACAGTAACTTCGCCAGCGCTGTTCACGATGTTACACCTGCTCAATTTACGGTTTCGCCCAACTATCCGAACCCTTTCAACAAAACAACAGAGTTCAATGTAACCCTGCCGGAGGCAAGCGCTGTAAGTGTAGATGTATTTAATATGCTCGGTCAAAAGGTATGGACTATGACACCCGCCAGAATGGGCGCCGGTGTAAATGTAATCAGCATAAACGGTTCTGCTTTGAGCCCCGGAGTATATTTCTACCGTGTAACAGTTAACGATAGCTCCATCACACAAAAGATGGTTATTGAGTAACAACTCCCGGAGAATTTATCCGTGATAAATTTAAATAAAGCCCTGTACCCTGATAGCGGTACGGGGCTTTATAATTTTAACCGGATTATAACTGATTCTGTAAAAATAAAGACGCCATAACCGCCGTTTTTCAGCGTTGTAATTTGCGCATTTCCTCAAGTTCAGCTGTGTCGGTGAAGTTCAACTAAAAATATGAACAGAAATTTTTGAACCGCCGGCTTACGTTTTAAAAAAATTATTACTTTTGGACTTGTTAAGTAGAGAAGAATTCTGTTTTATAATTTAACCAATAGCGTTCCGTCTCTAATTTAATTCTAAAATCAGTCAAACTTTGGTAAGCATGAAATTAGTAACGCAAATAGTAAAATTATCCGCCCTAACCTTTGTTTCGTTAAGTATTGCAAGCTGCCATAGCGGGGTTCAGACAAACCAGAGTGCAGCTTCGGGTATAGGGAAAGATAGCGCCAAAACAGAACTTTTAAATCTGAACAACCAGATATTCAGCATCCCTTCGCCGGTACAAACAGTGCTTCTGATTAAGAAAGGCGGCTATACCTACAATAAGAATATCCTGAATGTCACCGATAACTATTCCAAGTATGATACCAGATTTAAAAGAGCGCTCAATTTGGGCATCTATGGCGCCGACTTGGCATACATTTCACTTTACGACCAAACGCAGGATGCCATGCAGTACCTTACCACAGTGCAGAAACTATCTACGGACATAGGCGTTGCCCAGTCGTTCAGCCCCGAGTTGATAAAGAGATTTCAGAACAATATGGGTGTGGAGGACTCTTTGCTTGCCATGATTTCTTCTGCATTCCGGAACAGTGACGCCTTTTTTAAAGACAATAACCAGCGCGATTTAAGTTCGCTTATCATAGTTGGCGGATGGATAGAAACGCTTTATGTGGCAACGCAGGAAAATGCAGGTAACAATAAAGACGAACTTGTAAGACGTATAGCAGAACAGAAAATTTCAATTCAGAACCTGATAAAAATGCTGCTCGCCTATAAAGATAAACCCGAATATTCGGGTCTAATTACCGGTCTTACAGATCTTTCCGGAGATTTTGACAGCGTACAGTTCATTTACAATTATGTCGCTCCCGCTGTTGACGTGCAAAATAAGATAACAAATGTAAACAGCACAAGCGAAGTGAAAATAACACCTGAACAGTTGAAATCTATAACCGCCAAAATTCAAACATTACGAAACCAAATAGCTGGCTGACTATGCAAAAATTCATACAAACCATATCGCTCTTTGCCTCGCTGGCTCTCTTCCACACAGCTATCGCCCAATGCGACAGTATGGCGGCGGCATGCGCAAAACGGAATATGGACCCTTCGTTTATCTCCGACGGGCAGCAATACAGAGCGCTTCTTGTTAACGCCGATGAAACCGCCGAATTTCACACAACCTTTTACGGAGGCGCTATTTACAGGATTGTAGCATGTAGCGGCACAACAGATGGCAACCTGCTCTTCACAGTTCTCGATTCACAGCGCAATGTTATTTTCTCCAGCAGCAATTATCAGAACGCGCCATACTGGGATTTTCAGATTAAGAATACAATGGATTGCATTATTGATGCACAACTGAACCCTTCAACCAATTCGGGTTCGGGTTGCGCCGTAATTCTTATCGGCTTTAAACAACAGAGCGGACAGAATATACAGTAAAGCAACCCCTCATCTCCCGCTTCCAAAGGTAATTTCAAGACGTAATTTTCACAGGTCAGTTTGTATATGTTCTGCGCTGAAACGCCATACATTAAAAGTATATGCAACTGATTTTAGCCACCCAAAATCCGAACAAGATTAAGGAGATAAAGCCATTACTTCCATCTGGAATTAAACTGATGCTTCCGACTGAACTCGGATATTCTGACGAAATACCGGAGAATAGCGATACTATCGAAGAGAATGCCGTTATGAAGGCACAGTTTATCCATAATAAATATGGCATTCCCGCCTTTGCCGATGATACCGGACTTGAAGTAGATGCACTACGCGGTGCGCCAGGCGTATATTCAGCGCGTTATGCCGGAGAAGATAAAAATGCTGAAAAAAATATAGAAAAATTACTCACTGAAATGAAAGGAGTAAAGGACCGTCGCGCCTGCTTTAGAACGGTAATTGCTCTGGTAATGGATGGCAGTCCCCTGCTTTTTGAAGGTAAGGTTAACGGCAAAATAGCCGATAAAAAAGCGGGAGTTCAAGGGTTCGGATACGACCCGCTATTTATTCCAGATGGAAGTGAACAGACCTTTGCGGAGATGAGTATTGTAGAAAAAAACAGGATAAGCCACCGAGCAGTCGCTGTGCGGAAATTTGCACGTTGGCTGGAGCAGGCACTACAGAAATAAAAGTCAGG
>JAKAOA010000034.1 GCA_021823405.1 Bacteroidota bacterium
TCCGATCTCTGAATCCAAACAGGAATGTAAAACTGGTAACTGCCGTAGCCAAGTCCTTTATCAGTATTTCCTGTTGGCACTTCAACCAAAGGGAAAGTACCAACCTGGGGCACCCATGAATTTGTATCCTCTTGTATAAACCTGTATTTCATGCCAAGCTCTATATCTCCGGGACCATAGTTTGTTTTTCCGTCCTGCACACTATTATATACTAAAGGGAAAATCACATGCAACTGAACATTACGTATGGGCCCGTTATTTATTTCAATGTGAGGCGCAGTACAAGATAAGATGCCGTCAGCATTAAACCCCAGCGAGGAGCAGTAAAATTCCCAGTGATGTAATTCAACCGGTTCAGGGTCGTCTGTGTCATAGGGCGGACCAGCAACTAAAATTTTAGAAAATCCGGTCAGCAATAAAATAAGCAATAATGTCAGGTACTTCATAGAAGAAATTACTGGCTCATTTAACAAAATGAGGGAGCAAAATTATGATACAAACCAAAACGTCAATGGTATGAACGTCAGATTATGTGGTATATTTCAGAAACAATTCCCTTTTCTTTAATGGGCTTATTACTGTATATTTAATATTTTTGAAATATACTTTATATTTCATTTATCCAGTTAATTTATCGGAATGAAACCTATTGTTGAGATACCCGTTAAGAGAAAAATTGAGCCGGAAACTTTGTTTAAAATTAGCCGGATGAAGGAGGTGATTAAACCAAGCAAACCTCATAGGCATGACCAGTATTATGAATTAATCTATCTTACGGCAGGTAAAGGGTTTCACTACATTGATACCGAACGTTATGAGGTACATCCCAATACTATATACTTTATCAGGCCGGGGCAGGTTCATTGCTGGGAATTCACCGAAATACCCAAAGGTTTTGTTATAATTTTCAGAGATGACTTTATCTTAAAAACCCTACAATCGGTTAATGCCGGCGAATTCCTCGATATTGGTAATTTTATTGTGCTGCAAAGAAATGAATGGACTAAAACAGTTGATATACTGGAAAATATTGAGTCTGAATATAACCGGCGGATGGATGATACAGAAATTATCATCTCAGCTTATTTGCAAATTTTATTTACAAGACTTCGCCGATTTTCAAGGGAAAGCAGAACTCCTATTACAAATATCCATCATACTATTTTTGCTGAATTTAAGAATATTCTTGAGACGAATTATAGGTCAATAAGGCAAGTAAAAGATTATGCTGCCCGATTAAACATCAGCCCCAAATATTTAAATGAATTATCCGTCGAGGTTATTCATAAAAGCGCCAGTACTTTAATTAAAGACAGACTGTTACTTGAAGCCAAAAGAATGCTTCTGCATAGTACAAAGACAATTTCTGAAATTGCTTATTCCCTCAATTTCAACGACCCTTCACATTTCGTTAAGTTCTTCAGGAAAGAGGAGAAATGCACACCAAACGAATTCAGAAAACGATTAAGAAGATAAATTTTAGTTTCGCAAAATAGCTCTAAAGGGAATAATTAATTTTCTAATAGCTTGAAAATCAACAAAAAGGTTCGATAAATTGTACCCTTCGGGTACGAGACAGGACACTCGGTTATTTCAAAACTTTTTTTCTCGATGTGTCCTCCGAATTCCTTACCAGTTAAGGAAATCAGGGTTACGAATTCGTTGACACCAGCGGTTCGAAGTCTTCCATCTGAAATTTTGAGTTTTTCGGTGTAAATTGAACCAATTATCTGCTGTTTTTAGTAATACAGTCCTTCACAATAACGGATTCAGGAGTTCTATCAAGTAAGCATTATTACACTTCCCACCGCACTCACGAAGCTCTGAAAGGGTTAACAGTCAGGGAGCCGCCAAAACCTCTATTCTCGGAAACAACCTATATTTGTAGGTATGCGGATAGGGAATAGGTTTATTTTATTGATAATAGTTCTTCTCGGTTGTTATAGCGTTGGCACCTGTCAGCTATCTAAGACCGATTCTTTAATTAAGGTATTAAAAACGGAAAAAGAAGACACCGACAAAGTTAGAATTCTTAATGATTTAGCCATCTCACTGGAAAAAACGACTAAATTTGATACCGCCCTTATTATAGCAAACGAAGCGCAATCTCTTGCCGAGAAGTTAAATTATGGCAGTGGACTTATAAGAGCATACGATATTTCATCATACATCTGCGCTGCTGCTGACAATTATCCGAAAGCATTAATGTATGAGGGTAAAGCCCTAACTAATTATAAAAACGCCGGTAATAAGAACGGAATAGCGTCGGAATACAATAAGATGTCCACCGCATATTGGAAACAAGGGGATTATCCCACCTCGTTGAAATATGATTTCATGGCTTTGCAATTATATCAACAAACAGGAAATAAACAAGGTCTGGCATCAATATATCAGGGGATCGGGGTTGTATATTATGAGGAAGCCAGTGATTCGCTCGCTCTAATTAACTTTTCAAAGGCGCTTACATTATACCAAGAACTGGGCGAAACAGAGGCGGCAGCCGGCGACATGGGCAACATTGGCAATGTATATGATGATATGAACAGACCGGGGGATGCGCTGAACTATGACTTCAGGGCGCTTGAAGGTGAAATTAAATCGGACAATAAAACAGGCATTGCGCGGAATTATGGAAACATCGGCAATATATACGAAGAAATGGGCAACTATCCCGAGGCGCTCGAATTTGAATTTAAAGCCCTTGATATAGATATAAAAGCAGGATATAAACGCGGCACATCAAGCAAACTACTTACCATTGGCAGCATATACACGCGATTAAAAAAATATGGTCTTGCAAAACTGTATATAGATTCATCTTTGAACGTAGCAAAAAGAATTCAGGAGAGTGAATACGTAAAAAATGCCATCGGAGAACTCGCTCATCTTGATGAAGTATCAGGGGATTATAAAAACGGACTGAAGAATTACAAAACTTATATAGCCGAGCGCGATAGTTTAATTAACAGGCAGAATACAAAAAAAATCGTTCAGACCGAAATGAATTATGATTTCCAGCAAAAACAAGCGGCTGAAGAATCGGAACGGGAAAAGAAAGAAGCTCTTGCAGCGCAAGCGTATCGGAAGGACTTAATTATCCGCAACATTTTTATAACCGCCTTTGTCATAATGTTTGCCTTGGCATTCTTAATCTTCAGGGGATACAGGCAAAACCAAAACGCCAACAAGCTAATCGTAATCCAGAAGCAGGTGGTAGAACAGAAACAAAAAGAGATAGTGGACTCGCTTAATTATGCCCAAAAAATCCAGAAAGGATTGCTTGCCTCAAATAATTTGCTCCTTAAATATCTGCCCGATTATTTCATCTTATATAAACCAAAAGATATAGTAAGCGGAGATTTCTATTGGGCGACGATGAAAAACAACAGATTTTACCTTGCCGTATGCGACAGCACAGGTCACGGTGTACCGGGCGCCTTTATGAGTTTGCTGAATATATCTTACCTGAATGAGGCAATATCGGAAAGAAACCTTACGGCGCCCAATGATATATTCAACCATACGCGCAGTAAACTTATTGAAAATGTATCGCAGGAGGGCGGACAGGACGGAATGGATGGAATACTTATATGTCTGCCGTTAGACGACTGGAACAGGTACAAAATGGAATATGCAGTCGCATATAATAATATCATCATCATACGAGATGGGAAGATACTTGAACTTAATGGCGATAAAATGCCGGTAGGCGCCTCGCCGAAGCAAGGTGAGTCATTCACCGGACAATCATTTGAATTGAATAAAGGCGATATTATCTATGCCCTAACCGATGGCTATGCCGACCAGTTTGGCGGCGAAAAAGGTAAAAAATTCAAGTACCGTAAATTGCAGGAGCATCTTTTAGCCGTTTGTAATATGGATATGAAGGAACAAAAACGCATACTGGAAGAAACCCTTGAGAAATGGAGGGGTAATCTTGAACAGGTGGACGATATACTTATAATGGGTATAAAGATTTAAAGACGTCGGTATTACCGCTATAGCTATACAAAGGTCTGCAAATCGTAAAGGCGCTTGTAAACGCCGCCAAGGGAAAGCAATTGGGCGTGATTTCCACGTTCAACAATAGAGCCCTTCTGCATTACGATTATCTCATCCGCATTTTTTATAGTTGACAGACGGTGCGCTATTACAATAGAAGTACGGTTAGTCATCAGTTTTACCAATGCATCCTGCACAAGCCGTTCCGACTCGGTATCAAGCGCCGATGTGGCTTCATCCAGAATCAGTATAGGCGGGTTTTTCAGTATAGCCCTTGCCAAACTGATACGCTGCCTCTCACCGCCCGACATCTTTCCACCTCTGTCCCCAATGTTGGTTTGGTAACCTAGCGGCATCCTCGAAATAAATTCATCGGCATGAGCTACCTTGGCTGCCTCTACCACCTTCTCGTCTGGCACGTCCTTCATCCCGAAAGCAATATTGTTCTTCACGGTATCATTGAACAAAATAGTATCCTGCGTAACTATGCCCATCAAATTACGCAACTGTTTTATTGAAAGTTCGGATAGCCGGACGCCATCAATGGTAATATCGCCGGAAGTTGGGTCATAAAATCTGGGCAGCATATCCACAAGAGTGCTTTTCCCTGATCCCGATTGACCGACAATAGCTATAGTTTTGCCTTTGTCTATTTTCAGATTAATATGTTGCAAGGCATACCCAACATCGCCTCGCTGATATGCGAAAGATACGTCGTGCAGTTCTATCGATTTCTCAAAAGATGTTATAGGTATGGGCTTTTCTATTTCAGTAACCGATACCTCCGCCAGCAGAATTCTGTTAATCCGCTCCATGGAAGCCAACCCCTTTTCAACGTTGAAATATGCAGTGGATAGCGCCTTAGCGGGAGTAAGCAATTGAGAGAACAGCAATACATAGTAAACGAACCACTTTCCGTCGAGAATATGCGAACTGCCCAATACCAGTTTGCCGCCGGTAAAAATGACCACAGATATTACAATAGAGATTAGAAATTCGGTGAGCGGTGAGGCAAGGTCGGTTTTTCGGTAAACCCTGTTCATGATTGCGGTATATAACCTGTTTTCTTCAAAAAACTTTGCCAACGCCGACTTCTCTGCGTTGAATGCTTTAAGGATACGGATACCGCCCAAGGTTTCCTCTATCATCGAAAAGAGAACTCCCATTTTATTTTTAGCTTTAGTGGAACTTCTCCTCAAGCTACGCCCTATTCGTGCAATTAAGAGTGCGGTAATGGGGAACAGTACGAATACAACAATAGATAGCTGAAAACTTATGAAGATAAGCGCTGCAATGAAAACAATGATGGTAAGCGGATTTATGGTGAACATCTCGAGCGATTGCATTACCGACCACTCTATTTCGGTAATATCGTTTGTCATGCGAGCCATGATATCGCCCTTTCGTTCCGCCGAAAAAAAGGATAACGGAAGCACCAGAATCTTGTTATACACTTCGTTTCGTAAATCGCGGACTACACCGTTACGTATAGGCGCCATATAGAAACTCGCCAGATAGCGGAAAAGATTTTTCAGCATCATTATTGATACAAATGTGATGCATATAAAAAGCAGTACATAGTCGGTACCATAGTGGGTTACCATACCGGCTACGTGATAATCGAAGTAATCACTCAAACTTTTTTCCGAAAAACTTAAAACAGGCGCCGGCCCGGTTAAAATATGCGCATTGTTGGCGGGGCTTACCAATATCTGCAATACCGGTATCACCATACCGAGAGAAAACAGATTAAAAATAAGAGAAATGGTATTAAAAACGATGTTAAGTAAAGCAAATCGCTTATAGCGGAACAGATATCGCAATATTTTGGTCAGTCCATGCATAATAGCAGTTCGGGTGATGAGTAAGTTCTTAATACGTGAAATATGCCCAACAAAGATACATTCTTAATTTTATTACCTTTGCACTCCTGTAAAATGAAGTATTAGGAGCATTGAGATTCATTTTTCCAAATGCTAAAATCAATATTTAACAGGTCCTGTGGCCGAGGGGCTAGGCAGAGGTCTGCAAAACCTTGTACGGCGGTTCGAATCCGCCCGGGACCTCTACTATCGAGATAATTGGAGACATTTCGAGACATTTCGCAACATTTTTAACCTTTCCGGGCATTTTGGCCCGGAATCTCGAGATTTTTCGAGACTTTTCAAGACATTCCTGTTGTACCAGTGTTGTACCAAGATGGCATTGTTGTACCAAACTCTTCTGAAAGGTACAGGATGGAACTGATTACCTATATTTGAATTAAATGAAATGCTATTGCTGCTAAACCATGAACGATATATTCAATTATCTTAAAATATTTGTGCAGATCGGATGGGGAACCCTCTGCATTCCTGTGGCTATAGTTACTTCTATTATTTGGTTGATAGTAAATAATAAACCTAAAAATGAAAAGAAATTATGGCGACGGCTAATAATAATTGTCTTTTTACTTGAACTGGGTATTTTTTTTGCAGAGGATTGGTCCGAAGCATTATTCGTAGACCACGACATGCTAATATCATTGATTTTCTATCAAGGCGTGGTTGTATCGGTATTATCCTTTATTCTATTTGAATTGCCGCGTGAGAAGAAGCTTTTAAGCAGAATATTATTTCTTCTCATTTTGATAACCGAAGCGGGCTATGTGTATTTTTCCCATGTATATTTCAGATTCTTATATGACGGTATTCTGTCTGCCGTTATTTGGGCAATGGTCTTACTCCTTTTATTGTATATCGGAATAAAGCGAGCCCTCACATTGAATAGCCCGTTTGGTTGGCTGCCTTTTGTATTATTTCCTCTGTTTGTATATTCAGGCCCTATATGGGTCACCCGGTTCGTTTATTCCTACGGTATAATACCAACTGTAATTATTATATCTATTATTACCCTCGTTGTACAGCTCACCACAAGGCCCAAAACCTCAGTATGGTGGTTACTCTTTACTATAATTTCGGCTTCTGTATTTCAGTTTATCGTCTGGGCCGAAATCTATTTGCTTGAAAATAGTGACGAACTTGTCACCAGTTCAGGTGATGTTACGTACCGGATGAATGTTATTTCAAGGATAATAGGATATGCTATAATGATAGGCATTTTTGTGTTAATCGTATCTATCTTAAAAAAGAAGGTAAAGATTACAAAGTGGATTATCTTGCCATTGGTGGCTGCATTTTGTTTCATCTATTACAAAAATTCAGAATGCGTAGTTGAGAGTACAGCGGGTGGTGGCTATTATCACCTACACTTTCCATTTGAAGAAACTCGAATAGGAGGGCCAGTGTTATCAAGATACCCCAAAGAGGATTGGAGTAAATTAACGCCTTCACAGGATTCGATGGCAATTAAATCTTGGGAGAAGAAAGGGGGCAAAATTATTTTTCATCGTAATGTTGGAGGTGATTACGTGGTAAGGGATTGGTTTTTGTTTTGGAAGCTTGATTCATACCAAAGCAGGTACTTTTATCTCGGCGATACGCTATAAGTAAAAACAATGCGGCATCATATTGCTTGGTAAGATTATGTATAGTTATCGTGTCCAATAGCTGCGTGGAACTAATTAAGTATGCTGCAATTCTCTTATCGTCTTTATTTTAAGAGCCGGTTCCAGCTTCAATAATTGTTCTGCATTGCCATGTGCTATCTTTTCCCTGTCGGCAGTACTTACCGGCAGTTGTTGCAGGAATGCCCTTGCCTGGGTCATAGATGCATACGGATGGTCAGCCGAGAACATTATACGGTCGGCACCAACTTGCATTAACAGGTCAAGAAAAGTTGGAGTAAAATTGAACCCGCTAAAAGTGTAATGTACATTTTCTCTCAGGTAATGACTGACCGGGTGTTTTAGTTTTGTAACGGAAGGCGCCAGATTATCCAGCCTTTGTATCATAAAAGGAAGTGATTCTCCCAAGTGCCCCACTATAATTTGCAGTTTAGGATATTTGTCGAACGCACCTCCCAGAATAAGGCGTATAACATGCAAGGCTGTTTCTATGTGCCAGCCCCAGCCTGCCCCCGCAAGCATATATGATACTTCTGGGGCAAAGCCTTTAAACCAGGTATCTATTACTGGTTTCGGTGATTGAGTAGGATGAATATAAATGGGAACATTAAGCGCTTCGGCACGTTCCAGGATCGGCCAAAAGTACATATCATCCAGGTACCTTCCATTTATATGTCCGTTAATCATAGCCCCTACAAAACCATATTCGTTAATGGTACGCTCCAATTCTACAGCAGCCTCTTTAGAGTCTGTTGTAGGCAGAGCAGCAAATGCCGAAAAACGATTAGGATAACGTTTCATTGCATCAGCAGCAAACTTATTTGCTTCCCATGCCAGTTCAATGGCTTCTGCCCCATTTAACTGTTCTGTACCGGGTGAAGTGAGCGAGAGAACCTGCATGTCTATACCGGCAGCATCCATAGCAGCAATCCTTTTTTCACCAACATCGCATAGTTGTTCCATAAGGTCACCTATATAGCTACCCGCTACTTTGGCTTGTTCAACAAGCCCTCCTCCTGGCCCCTTTAAAAAGCCCGGGCTTGCATAATGTTCTTCAAGTGTTATAGTTTTCATTTTGGTTAAATTATTAAGTGTTGTTTCTGTCCTGTATTAATATCAGCCAGCAAATTATAACGAGGAATAGTCAAATCAGTCTTCTCTTAAGTTGCGACCTCTTTCTGGTAGTCAAGTAAACTCCTTCTTATAATTTCGTGGGCTTCGTCTTTTCCAAATGCTTCTATAATTTCAACCAGGTTCCTTTCACCGGGCATGCTTTTATAGGTCAAAAAATAGTGTTTTAACCGAGTAATTATTGACTCGGGCACTAATTTCAAATCAGGCCACCCAGCATAGACTTCATCACCTTTCAGTACAGCGATTATTTTATCATCAGACTCTCCTTTGTCTATCATACGCAAGCCTCCGATAGGAATCGCGTTAAGTAAAATGTCTCCATGCGTGATCACCCTATCACACAACACACAAACATCCAAAGCATTATCATCGCCTTTCTCTATCTTTCTGCCTGATTTCAGGGAAGCATATTCTGCGATTGATTTACCACAATATGTACGAGGAATAAATCCGTAAAGTGCAGGAAAAACATTTGAAAATTTCTGTGGCCTGTCTATGGAAAGGTAACCGCTTATTAAATCAATTTCATATTTAACAGTATCTGCGGGAACAATTTCAACAAATACAGTTATTTCATTCGGGATATTTTTCCCCGGATCAATTCCATGCCACGGATGCGCTTTGAACTGGTTTACCATTTAAGTTCAGTTATAATTAAAAACTACTTGCATGATAAGAAGGGGGATCGATAGCAATTTCCTTGTTAGCATCTCATTCAAATTGACAACAAAGAAATCTCTGATAGGCTCATCATGAAATGAGTAATATCATTCCTTATGGTGATTATTGTCATCCATGTATGTCCTTCGATGTACTATTCTTGCTACAAAATATATTAGCAAGTCATTTATCGGGGTTCTGTCGCATCTGTTAAAATAGGCAAGTAAATATAAGTATTTCAGGTCAATATCTATTGAATCAGGCTGCCAGAGCGCAAAAGCAAGCAAACGTAGTTTCTTTGGGCCGCTTCATCTGCCCCTTCTTCAGCATTGCTACAGTATGTGGAATGCGTTCCGGAGAGCCCGACAATTGAAATGTAATACTATAATGGCTTCTTCACGTAAGCACTTCAAAACACATCTAATACAACCTCGTTCAATTTAAACAGATGTCCGGCTTAACAATGCTCTGCTGTTTATCCACCTTTTCTGCTGTCTTTGCCAAGAGTTGTCTTGAAACCCTTGCATAGATGGCCGTTGACTTGATGCTTGTGTATCCCATCATTTTTGAAACAGTGGCAATATCGACCTCGCCGCTTCCAAGAAGAACGGTGCTTGCAAAAGAATGGCATTAATACCTACAGCCCTTATCGCTGCATTCCCTTTCCCCATGCTACATCCCCTTACATCCGCAGCCGCAATTGTCAGTGTGGTGGCATCCGCAAGAACAGTAATGGGATTTGTTATTGCAGCCGCCAAAGTTTTTGTTCATATAGCCATGTCCGCATAAGCAGGAGTGGCTATCGTTATGTCCTTCACCTTTGCAGCCATGCCGGAAACCTTCCCATCCATGTCCTCCCTCCCATCTCGATTTCTCATCCTTTTCTCCCTTATTAGACGAGGCAAGCAGTTCAGTAAGAACCTTTCCTTCCGGCGTGGTAGGTGCTTTCAGCAGTAATTTCACTAATGCCCAGGTTTCATCTTCTTTTTTGAAGGTCTTGATTAATTTCACTTCCTCTACCATTGATGAGGGTATCGTTACCCAGTCGGAATGCTCTTCCTTCTTTTTGAATAGTATTTCGGTTGTCTTTTCTCCCTTTCTGGCGATGCCTTTAACGAATAAAGGCGTTTTCAATGAGTTTGAACTTACTTGTTCAAAAAACTCCTTTGATGATAGTGTTTGCATACTTTATTGTATTTTATGCCCTAAATAAAGAGCGGTTATAAATTCAACAGTATTCTACTGTTGTTATGTTGCAAAACTATGCCTCTATATAAGTGGTATGAATGACCTTGATTATCTTATTAATTGATTCTTATCATCCATTTTGCTTTGTCCAATATTTCATTCAGGGTAAATAGCGTTCTAATATGATTAAAACATTTTCAGCTGGTTACAATTTAATTCTTTGAAATTTTGTAGTAATTCATCCTGAAACAGTTCATTAACTGGCATTTTGTTAAAAGTGTCATGTGAAAACGTTTTGGGCAACAGAAGCCGCTTTTCGCAGCATTATGATAGCATATAATCTGATGAGTTTATTTCGTCATCTCGTCCTGCAAACCGCATCCCACAATACTCTAAGCACTTTAAAGTTCAAATGTATTGCAATAGGAAGTTGGATTGCCAAACACGGAGATAATAAGGTGTTAAAGTTATCTGTAAACCCTGTAAAACGAGATTGATTGGATGGCTTATTCTCCTGAATCGCCGATTCTTCTCATACAATTCATTTCTCTAATGCATAATTTGGATTAAAGGAGGTTTTTTAGAGACGTCTATTCTGCCTTACTCAAAAAATCAAACAGCAATCTTACGCCAACACCTGTTGCGCCTTTCGGTTTGTAATCGTAGCTGCCGTCAATAAATGCCGGACCCGCAATATCAAGATGCAGATAAGGATAACTGGTGAATTTCTGTAAAAATTTTCCAGCAGTAATCGCTCCCGCAACAGAACCTCCGATGTTTTTCATGTCTGCAATATCAGTTTTAAGAAGTTCGGCATAATCATCCCAGAACGGGAATTCGGCAAGCCGTTCAAAAACATTTTCACCGCTCCTCTTAAGCGTCTCATGTACCTTTTTTTCCGCCGTACCCATAGAAACAATCCCATACTTACCTATAGCGGCGGCGGCAGCGCCGGTAAGGGTAGATAACTCAATTGCCAGTACAGGATTATATCTTTGTCCGTAACTCAAAGCATCGGCAAGAATCATCCTGCCTTCTGCATCTGCATTGAGCATCTCTACGGTCATACCGTTGTGCATGGTTATAATATCACCGGGAACATAAGCATTCATACCCGGTCGGTTATCTGTAGCGGGAGTCAACCCGATAACATACACGGGTAATTTAGCTTTAGCGATAGCGTACATGGTGCAGCCAACGGCTGCAGCGCCTGCCATATCACATTTCATACTGTCCATAGAGTTGGCTGTCGGTTTTAAACTTACTCCCCCGGTGTCGTATACAACTCCCTTACCCACTAGCAGATATGGCTTTTTATTTTTTGCATTAGCCGGTTTCCATTCCATTATAGTAAATGTAGGCGGGTCTATGCTTCCCCGGTTTACCGCCAGCAATCCCCCCATTTTAAGAGATTCAATTTTTGTCTTGTTAAATATCTCAACTTTAAAACCTGCCTCCTTACCCATTTTATCAAATTCTTTGGCAAGTTGTGCGGCGTTCATATAGTTTACAGGTTCGTTTACCAGGTTACGCGCCTTTCCAACTGCATCAACAATTATCTGGAGTCGTTCAATCTGCTGTCTATTCACCTTTTTACTTTGAACATAAATTGTTCTAAGCGAATGTTTTAATTTTTCTACTTCCTGCGTCTTATGGGTGAGAAATTGGTAATTGCCCAACGCCATACCTTCAGTAAATGCAAGTGAATTTTCATGGTCCCCTATTAGGTCAATCACGGTAACCGATACCGCTTTAGCCGCATTTAATATTCCGCATACCTTGTTGCCCGCACGCCGGTGAGCTTCTAAAACCAGATATGGATGGTCTCTTTTTTCTAATATATAAATTACAACAAGTCGCTTATACTGGTTTATGGTTATAAAATGCTCCTTTTTTGAAATTTCGCCATCTAAAAAGGAGAGTTCATTTTCCGATAAACCGATTTTTGAAAAATCGCTTTTTGCAGTTCCAAGAACCGCTAAATGTTCGCTCGACCGGGTTTCGCCCGAATACTTTATTGCCGTCATGATTATTTGTATTTTTGAAGCTGCTAAGGTAAGAATATTGAGAGATACGAAATAATACAATTGCTACGGATTCATGTTGAAAAGGAAAAAATCAGAAAAGCTCTTTCAAAAAGCCAAAACTTATTTTCCGGGCGGGGTAAATTCTCCTGTAAGGGCTTTTAAATCTGTGGGCGGTGTACCGCTGTTCATCGAGAAAGGAAAGGGTTCGCATATATGGGATGCGGACGGTAACCGCTACATTGATTATTGCTGCTCCTGGGGACCGCTCATTTTAGGGCATTCACACCCCGCGGTGGTAAAAAGCATTGTTGAAACAGCCAAATCCGGAACATCATTTGGTGCACCCACGAGGTTGGAGAATGAGCTCGCAGGACTAATTCTTAACCACAACCGTTATATCGACAAAATCCGCTTTGTAAGTTCCGGCACTGAAGCCGTAATGTCAGCCATCCGGCTGGCAAGAGGTTATACTGGCAGAACAAAAATTATCAAGTTCGAGGGTTGTTACCATGGTCACGCTGATTCCATGCTTGTAAACGCCGGCTCGGGCTTGGCTACCCTTGGAATCTCTTCCTCGTCAGGCGTTACCGAAACCGTTGCACGGGAGACCATCGTATTACCGCTGAATGACAAGCAAGCGCTAAAAAGCGCCTTTAACCGTCATAAAAAGGACATTGCTTGCGTTATAATTGAACCGGTTCCGGCTAATAACGGACTTTTATTGCAAGACCGGAGTTTCCTTGAATTCCTTCACGACATCTGTGCATCCTACGGAGCTATGCTCATCTTTGATGAGGTTATATCCGGATTCCGCCTTGGCTTTACCGGTGCAGCCGGTTATTATAACATTCATCCCGACATTATTACATACGGTAAAGTAATAGGCGGCGGCTTGCCTGTTGGCGCATACGGCGCCCGCGCCGACGTAATGAAGCGCATTTCGCCCGACGGGAATGTATATCAGGCGGGAACACTTTCGGGTAATCCGGTCGCCATGGCTGCAGGTATTGCTCAATTGTCAGAATGTCTTAAAGGTGGTTTTTATGACAAACTTCAAAGAAAAACAAAGCGGCTTGCGGAAGGTATAATTCCCCTCTTAAAGGACAGCGGAACAGTTTGTCATATCGGCTCAATATTCTGGATTGCATTTACAAAAAGAAAAACGGTTTCTTCATCCTCCGAAATTGACCCGAACAGCATGCTTAAATTCAAATTATTGCATGCAGCCCTGCTCGAAAGAGGAATTTATCTTGGTCCTTCAGGATATGAGGTGGCTTTTATTTCTTCAGCTCATACCGATAGGGATATAGATGATACAATAAAGGCATTTAAAGATGCGATTGACATAACTTCAACCTGAAAAAATCAAATTAGAAATATTATGAATCAGAGTACCAAGCCCGACCGGAAAGCGATGCCTGCTATTGCAAAGCCCGGCAAAGCAGATATTCAAAAAGTGCAGAAGCATGTTTTTGCGAACGGAGTACCCGTGCACTATATAAACGCCGGAACGCAAGATGTACTCAAAATAGAACTGCTGTTCCGGGCAGGAACAAGCGAGACAGAGCACCCGCTGGTAGCTGATTTTACTAATGCGATGCTGGAAGAAGGCACATTAAAACATACTGCCGAAGAGATAGCTTCGCAGCTGGATTATTATGGTTCATTCCTTGAAACTGGTGTTTATCACGACTATGCAACCGTAACGCTTTACTCGCTGACCAAGCACATAGGTAAAGTATTACCCATGTTGGAAGAATTGATAAAGGACCCCTCCTATCCTGAACCCGAATTTGAGATAAACCGGACTAATAAAAAACAACGGTTTCTGGTAGATGACCAAAAGGTGAGGGTGGTGGCATCGCGTAATTTTCCGGCGCTTCTCTTCGGCCAAAAACATCCGTACGGACACATTCCGGAGATTGAAGAATTTGATACCCTGAAAAGAGAGCAGTTACAGACCTTTCACCATAGCCATTACAATGCCGGCGACTGTATTATTATTATGTCGGGGCATGTGAATGACGGCATTTTAAAAATGTCAGCAGATTATTTCGGGAACAGAAGTTGGTTTGATGGAAACGGAAACAAGAGAGCAAAATCAGGGGAAATGGCTGACATAGCGCCGACTTCCGATAGACAGAAACTCATTCAGAGAAAAGGAGTAATGCAGTCAGCTATAAAAGTAGGTAAGCCGCTCTTTCTGAAAAGCCATCCCGATGCCATACCTTTCCAAATTCTGAATGTTGTTCTGGGCGGTTATTTCGGCTCCCGTCTGATGAGCAATATCAGGGAGGACAAGGGATATACTTATGGAATATCTTCGGGCGTTATTTTTATGAGAAATGCCGGTTATTTTCAGGTTTCCAGCGAGGTGGGAAGCGATGTTTGTTCCAAAGCCCTTACCGAGGTCTATAAGGAAATAGCGCGGCTTTGCGATGAACTTATACCTGATGCCGAATTACGGCTTGTAAAAAATTATCTGGCAGGCAACTTCATGCGCAGTATGGATGGACCTTTCGCACTTGCGGAAAGGTTCAAACAGATTTGGCTTTGCAACCTTGATTATTCATATTACGAAAACTACATGCGGGCGTTGTCCGAAATTACTGCGGCAGAGCTTCGTAATATTGCTGCCAAATATTTGCAAGCGGATTCTCTTTATGAATTGGTGGTTGGTAAGAAATAAAGAACTCTGTTCCCACTTTATCGACATTTACTTTATTGCATTGAGATAAAATGATTCGGCATCAGATTTTAGTTTTGCATCGCCCGCTTCAGTCACATATAACATGTGGCCTGTATTAAAGTATTTAAGCGTAATATTATTACGTACATCTTTGCGCAAACCAATATGGTCAACAGCATATTCGGCGTTGTAGTAAGGTGTAGCAAGGTCGTAATAGCCGCAGCATACCATAACTTTCAAGTGTGGATTTTCTGTCATTGAACGACGCAGCGTCTCCGACACATCAAGATAACGGTTATCGGTAGAGGGCCAGGGATAAACGTTCGTAAGCGCCTCGTAAGGCAAGTCGCTCTTAAAGTTCAACTCCTTCCGCACATATTCATTAAATACGCCGCTGAATAAACCTAACACAGCGCTGTAACTGGGGTCGTAGGTCGGATTAGATCCCGCATCATCGGCGTCTTCGCCAGTATAGCGCGAATCAAATCTCCCTATTGTTTTGCCTCTGTCTTTTAACAGTTCTTTGAAAAACCTGCCATCGGTAACCCGTTCGCGACAAGAACGTATGAATTCTTTTGTAAGCCCTGTGTAATAACTCAAGGAATCTATGATAAGAGATGCTTCAGGTTCGGTTGCCTTATCGCCTTTCATCAGGAATAAGTTATAGGTTCCGGCAGCAAAATTTTCAACCCGTCGTTTAAGTTCATCAATACTCAAGTTCTCAAGTTCGGGGGAGAGCTTTTTATAATATTGGGCGGTAGTGCAATAAGTAGGAAGGAATAAAATATATGGCAAGTCATTGCCCCGGTTAAAATCAATATATTCAAAATTAAGGACTGATGAAATAAGGGTAATACCGTTCAGATAAATTCCATACGTATCCTGCAAATATCCTGAAAGTCCCGATGCCCTTACAGTGCCGTAACTTTCACCCGTCAAAAATTTAGGACTTCCCCATCGTTCATTGCGCGTTATATAGAGTCGTATAAAATCGCCCACTGATGCTATATCTTCAGAATAGCCGTGATATTTGGATGGCTCTATGCCTTTAACCGTTCTGCTGTAACCTGTCGAAACAGGGTCAATGAATACAAGATCGGTAAAGCTCAACCATGAATTTTCATTGTCATCATAAGTATAAGGCGGAGCAGGAGGATTGCCCTGGTCATCGGCAAAATGAACCCTTACAGGACTTATAGCGCCCATGTGCAGCCATATCGAAGATGAACCCGGACCTCCGTTAAAAGCAAAGGTAACAGGTCGTTTTCCGGAAGGTTCCCTATCTGCCGTATAAGCCACATAAAAGATACGCGCAAGCAGCTTTCCTTCCTCGTCTTTGATGGGCATGTAGCCCGCTGTGGCAGTATAGTTAATGGTTTTCCCTTCCAATATTATATGATGATGAGTAACTACAGGCGGCTGAATTGCAGTGTCGTACCCGGCTTTAGCAGACGTATCTTTTTCATCTCCGTGCTGTATATTATGATGCTTTTGGGAGCCGGCGTAATTAACCCAAAGGCACAAGGTTACAAGAAGTGCGCAAACTGTTTTCATACTTTAAATTGGTTTTGTAAAATTAAAAAGTTCAATAAAAAGACAAACATACAATCAACGATATGTTCGACCATATCGTGATACCATGATTTCGCAAAAATACATAAACTCAAATCCTTGATGTTATAACTTGAATAATTGTTTCTGTAACCCTTTTGCCGGGTCTCAAAATTTTTTATCATACTTATACCATAGCGCCGCATATTTCCGCCGCCATGGATGCTGACTATTTTATTTATAAACAGGGGTAATGCCACGGTATACACTTTTCGAGGTATTTTTTAGTTAATAACTTGATTATGTTATAGTTGAAGGTATACACTGGGTATACTAATGTATACCATCTGAAAGTGGCGCAAGGTTGGGAATTTGGACACATAGTGTGAACACTTTTTATACTGATAATCATATTATTACTCGTTTAGTGTTCTCACTGTTCACACTGTTTCGCAATTCGCCAAACGGCAGACAAAATGTTCACACCGATATTGTATTGCACCAGTGTAGCGATTGGACAGTTTTGCACGGGTTCCCTATAAAAAGTGTCCAAATTTCTATTTTGTTCTGTTAATTTAGGAAAGATTAATCCCATGTTGCTCCCCCGAAGAGACACCGCAAGCGGGTAATCCGGAACTCGTCTTTTTGCCGCCTGTAATATTGCCAAAATCATTTTACCTAATTCAGAAGGGTATCTTACAACTTATCTCTAATAGTTACAAATGCAAAAATATATATTATTTATTACATATTACATATATTGATACATTATTTATTAACAATCTGCCTCACCCTGCCCTTATTCTACCTCACCCTGCCCTCTCCTTGAGTAAGGAGAGGGTTCACTTGAACTCAAACGACCATTACTCTGCCTCACCCTGCCCTCTCCTTGAGTAAGGAGAGGGTTCACTTGAACTCAAACGACCATTACTCTGCCTCACCCTGCCCTCTCCTTGAGTAAGGAGAGGGTTCACTTGAACTTAAACGATTATTACTCTACCTCACCCTGCCCTCTCTTTATGCAAGAAGAGGGTGGGAGGTAAAAAGATTAACTTTGGCTTATTGTAGATGTTGTCATTTTATCTTGTGCTTAATTTTATTGCTAAAATGCTGCTACAATTGGGGTTAGGCAGCGCAAATGAATAAAGCCAATAAAATTAGATGAAAGGATTTAATTGTAAATTAAAGAGATATATCGGCACTGATTACATCCCGATTGTTATCGGGACAGCGCCTACGGGGGCAATGGAAGCACCGAGAGTAAAAAAGCAAGCCTTACGCCGGTACACCACGAGGCAGAAAGCGGAGCACATAAGGGCAAATGGCTGAATGAACTACTTCCTCGCTGAAAATTACCGCCTTATCTGTTTTTTGTATAGCTTTGGAATAATTTATTTGTCGTACGCATACTCATATTTGCCAAAAACTTCTATTTTACATTCATGTTGAGGAATCAATTAATTGTTAACATCATGAGTAGGAGGCTGTTTATTCTATTGATTTTTTTTATAACTATCGCAAATATTGCTGATGGCCAGTATTGGTACTGGATTCATCCATTCAAGGATAGTACTAATTCAAGTTGGGCGTACCCACTATCTATGGTATCCGATAGAGCTGGCAACGTGTTTCAGACTGGGAAATTTGCAGGAAACATTAGAATCAATTCACTGAAATTACAAACGAATACAACGAATGACGCCTACCTTGTAAAATATGATAACAGTGGGTTAGCCAAATGGGCTTTTGCACCGGTAGAAGTAAACTCGGGCAATTCTTATGGGATCTCAGTTGCGTCGGATTCTTTGGGTAATGTTCTTATTGCGGGACAGTACAATAATAATATTAAAATTGGTCCGAATACTTACATAACATTGCAACCAGGTAGCAACTTTTTTATCGCAAAATATTCCTCGGCGGGTAGTTTTCTATGGTCAAATTCGGCCAATACCAAGGCATGGGGTCAGGTGGAGGTTAATTCCGCAGCTTCTGACATTTTTGGTAACTGGTACGTTGCAGGCAACTTTACCGATACAGTTTCATTTGGTTCATTTACCTTAATTGGTATTAACGGATCAAGGCCAACATTTTTTTTGGCTAAAATAGATAGTTCAGGGAATTACACGTGGGTTATAGGAGCAACCGGCAAGTATCCGGAATTCAGCAATGGTTCCTCAGTAGTTACAGATGCTACAGGGAATATTTTCGTTACCGGGGAATTCGATGATACACTCAATCTGGTCGCCAAAACAATCATTTCAAAACCAAATGCGGACGTGTTTTTAAGCGAACTGGATGCGAACGGCAACGTAATTTGGATTGCTGATGGAACATTTCCCACATTTGCCGGTAAGGTTACCCGATGGATGGGGACAAAGGTCCTCGATATAGATAGGTCGGGTAATCTTTATATTACTTGAGAATTCCAGGATACACTCTGTTTTGATTCTTTTAAATTATTCAATCATTCTTTTGGAATAGATGATTTATTTATTACAAAGTATACTTCATCCGGTAAAGTTATTTGGGCAAAGCAGACGGACAGAACATTCTACTTTGGCTCTATGTATTATCCACAATCCATTAAAGTTTCCAACAAATTCTTTTATCTCACTGGAGAATTCTGTGATTCGATTAGATTTGATAATGTTACTCTTCAATCAGATTCCTCATACCCTTCATTTCTTTATAAATTTGATACAAATGGTGTTGCCAGATGCGGTAATGTTATTGATAATTATAATTTTAATCACGGAAATAATTCCGTTGCCTCAAACACTTCTGATTTTGATGTGTTTTTCTCAGCAGGTATTTCTGGGACACATATCATAGGTCAAGATACCCTTAAAGGCAATTGGGCTAACCCTTTTTCTTTCTTAGCAAGATGGTCATGTGATACCTTAATACCCCTAGGTACTGTTGTAGCCAAGCCGACCGAGGAGTGGCGAATTTCCCCTAATCCCTCTGCAGGAAGCTTCAATTTCTTTGCGAATGAAAACATTAATCAAAGGCTGCATATAGATATCTATAATTTAATTGGCGAAAAGGTCTATTCAGGAATGATTTTCATTAATGATAATAGATTTCGGATAGACCTTCGCAATCAAACTGACGGTCTTTATCTATATACGCTTACAAATAGGGATGGGACTCTTTCCCAAGAAGGCAAACTAATGATTGAAAAATGATTCTATATATTTTCTATTGTTCCTAAATCGACTAGTTAGACGTGGGTGATATTCGTCTGCTGTCGGCTCCCCTCATTTTCGGACCATTCAAAATTAGAGTTTTTTTCATTTCATTTGTTTTAATAGTTCCATCGGTGTTTTGTAATTTAAAGCTGCTGTAATACAAGAAGTATAAACATACAATTTATCTTTCTATTTATTACCTTCGCAAGGATGCCGTCAATTAGTGGGCTTAGTAATGGCGCTATGCTCAACGGAGGATTAGGATTATAATAATGAACGACTGATTTAACAAAACAACAGGAAGGTTATCTTTGTAAGCTGAAGGGATTGGTTAGATTTAACCTGCCGGTTTTAGGAGTACTTACATTTCGATTACTTGTTAAGATTCAATTATGAAAAATATAATAAAATTATTTATTTCCATTCTCCTTATTGAAGGATTCAGTACAACTGCTCCGGCACAAAAATCCCCCGAAAGGAACTGGAATTCTGCACGTATCCTCAATGAGATGCAGAAGCTGAAACACGTGGGACGCGTACTATACATCGCCGCTCATCCCGACGACGAGAATACGCAGCTTATTTCTTATCTCTCCAATGTACTCGGATTAGAGACCGCATATCTTTCACTTACACGCGGCGACGGCGGCCAAAACTTACTTGGCAATGAAGAGGGCGAAGAACTTGGCGTAATACGAACGCAGGAACTGCTCATGGCGCGCTCCATTGACGGGGGACAACAGTTTTTCACCGGGGCAAAGGACTTCGGTTTTTCAAAAAGCGCTTCGGAAACCCTTCATATATGGGACAGTAATGAGGTATTATCGGAGGTAGTATGGGTGATACGCAAATTCAAACCCGATGTCATCATTACTCGTTTTTCTCCGACTTATACAAAAACCCATGGCAATCATCAGGCATCGGCTATTCTTGCCATGGCTGCCTTTAATGACGCCGCCGATTCGACCAAATTTCCGGAACAGCTGAAATATGTAAGCACGTGGCAGCCCCAATCGTTATTCTGGAACACCTCTCCCTGGTTTTATAAAGACGGTAAGATGGATACCGCCGGACTTTACCGAACCGAAATTGGCGCATATATGCCGCTGCTGGGCGAATCAACAGGCGAGATGGCGGCAGAAAGCCGCAGTATGCATAAGAGTCAAGGCATGGGAACTTCGCCGAGAAGAGGCGAGGTAACGGAATACTTTCAATGGATGGAAGGCAAAAAGCCGGATGGGAGAAACATATTCGATGATTATAACTTTAACTGGAGTAGGATTAAGGGATGCGAGAAAGCGCCGGAAATTATTGATAAAGTACTGAAATATGATTCAGATATCAACGATCCCGGACAAGCAATCAATGACCTGATTTTACTTGATGATTACTTGGAACCCCTTAAATCAAATTATCTGGTAGCATCTAAAATTAAAGAATTGAAAGATATTATTTTTCAGTGCACCGAAGTTCACGTTGAGGCGACGAGTAATAAGAAATACCTGACCCCCGGAGATAGCATATCGGTTATGCTAAATTTAGTAAACCCTTCGGCAAGCCGTTATGGTTTTATGCAAGGAATTGATGCCACTCTGCGTATTGATGGTACAACACTATGTTCAATTACACCCAAAGACACAATCTTTCCCCCAAATAATAAAAGCATCTCTTTTAAAGCGGGCAGCATAATACCCGACAGTACTAATATTACAGGACCCTATTGGTTAGAAGAAGACCCGGCAGCCGGAATGTATAAAGTTTCTGACCAATTATTGCGAGGGGAGCCCCAAAATCCGCCACGTATTACAGTGCATCTTACTTGCCGATTACATGCTGTCGCCAAAGATTATGCAGGGAATCCTAACTTTACGATTGAACGCGATATTCCCGTCTTTTACAAAACAGTCGACCCCGTAAAAGGCGAACAGTTCGCTCTGGCACGTATTGTGCCTCCGGCTGTTGCAATCACCAATACAAAATTGATGCTATTTACCAACAATAAAACACAAAGGTTGTCGGTTACCGTGAAATCATTTGCAAAAGGACCGGCAACGCTCCATATAAAAGTTCCCCAGGCATGGACTATCGATAGTTTACCCACTCATATACGCCATGATTATTATATAAACTTTGATATGCATGGAGACGGAAGCGAAGAGAGATTTTCGGCGCCGGTAAGTATCATTGATTGGAAAAAAGCGACTCCTGATTATCTTTATGTAACTATTGCGGTAAACGGGCGTTCGTACAACCGATCATGGGAGGAAATAGGTTATGAGCACATACCCAAACAATTGCTTCTGCCGGTTAGCCGCGTGAAGATTGAAAAGATAGATATAAAAACCGGCAATAAACTTATCGGTTATATTAACGGGGCAGGAGACGATATACCTCCGTGTCTTAAAGGAATCGGCTATAGGGTAGAAGTTATTACACCGGTTCAATTGCCTACCGCCGACCTTAATAAATATAATGCCATTATAGCAGGAGTTAGAGCGTACAACACCGTACCTGAACTGAAATACAATAATGCACGTCTTATGGAATATGTTAAAAACGGAGGTACCTACATAGTGCAGTATAATAATAACAACCGGCTGGTAACCGACAGTATCGGTCCTTATTACCTTCATTTATCCAATACGCGCACTACTGAAGAAAATTGCAAGATAAAATTTCTGGATAATAAAAATCCGGCATTGAACTATCCGAATAAAATAACCCAACAGGACTTTGAGGGCTGGGTGCAGGAA
>JAKAOA010000035.1 GCA_021823405.1 Bacteroidota bacterium
TCCGATATATACCGCCTTGCGTACTATTCTCCCCGCCAACTATCGAGATAGTTTCAGGTGAAAAATTTCCGCTAATAATTGCATCATAGTTTTGGTAATCTGCCGATAATGAGATTTCATTATACCACCATACTTTTCCTATTTTATGAGCCGTAGATATCCCGGTATTTAAGTTAATTATATTTTTTTCCATTGTACCAACCGACTCAATTCCACCTTGTATATTACCGTCATTAATTGTATAAAGAAATATGCCGCCTCCACATCCTATTTTATAAGAGATGGTGTTAAGGCGGTCAGAATGGATTATATGATAATAGTCGAAATCCAAATTTGGAGCAATAGACGCATTATATGGCACATATCCAGCTATACTTGATGAGGATAACGGATAAGTCACATTCGCACCAGGTATTATGGCAAAATTATTCTTCTTTGGTTGAAATGTTGTATCTTGAGCCATTGCTATGGAAACCATAATAATGAGCAGCCCTATAAGGAAAACTTTTTTAAGCATAATCATAATAGTTAATGTTCGGTTAATAGTATTCCATTAAAGAGAAATTCACCGCCAACAGACATCCCTTCTGTCGGCTGGTGAATACCACCGTTTAATCTCACAATTATAGTATCATTTAGTTCCGTATTTAGTGAGAAGTAAAAACTATTTTGTGTCCAAGCGCTATCCTGAACGGGCACAGTATCTGATTGTAGTTGCAAAATATGACCGCTTTTAAAAACCCCTACCGTAATGTATAATGACACCACCAAAAATCTTTTTTTCCAATCAGTACTAATATTTGAATTATAAAGAGTAAAATTAGACGGAGTACAGGTTAAAGGACAATTTCTATCAATAAAGAGGGAATTCTCACTTTCCACATTTTGATTAGAAGATGTTATAGCTATTTGTCCACTACATTACAATATAACAGAACAAAAAAGAAAAGTAATAATTTTTCTCATTTTTTATTAAAATAATATGTCAATATAATACATGTTCTAAAATTTTTAAAGGGATTAATTAACTCTTGATAATTAACTGAATGATTATAATAATAATTTGTACTTTTATAAGAATCATTTGTTGAAATTAACTGCGTTAAATTAATTAATGGAAAAGATATTGAAGGTAAAATGGTAATACCATTAGTTATTTTGAATGAAATACCTGTTTGGTAATAAGCAGATAAATTGAAACTGTTTTTGTAAGGACTATTTATCGTAATCGTACCATTTGGGGCGCCCCCAGAAAAGTAAGTCAGAGGAAACCCCATAGCTGATGATTGAAATGAGAAAGCGGCTGATAAGTAGAGTTCATTATACCAGCCTATTATTTTTGTAATACATTGTTGTAAATACGGACCTGCCGATAATTCAAATATATTATATTTCGTTACTGAAGGAGGTCCTTGTATTTGAGAGCCGGGCAAGTAAATAATAATTGTATCATTGAGATTATAATTATATTGTGTATACCCAATGCCAAAGTTTAAACCAAAGACAGATTTAACAGTGTTAGACAATGAATAGTTATAGGAGAGCGATACCCAAGGCATATCACTTGGTTCAGGGGCGATTAGCCATCCCCCTTCCAGAATGCGCGAAACATCCGGATAGAGTATATTTACCCCTATTCCCACCGAGATAGAACTTCTACTAAAACGCCTTATTATCGTGTCTTGTCCTTTGCTTGAAAACGAATTAAATAGAACAATACAAAGTAAATAAAAATATAATATTATACTTTTTATATTAGCCATTTATTGTCTTGTTAATTGTATGCCGTTATAAAGGAATAAACCGCCAACAGACATCCCTTCTGTCGGCTGGCAAATAACACCGTTTAATCTTACAATTATCGTATCATTTTGTTCCATATTACACTATAGAAGAAATACTTAAAGCTATTATAAACGTGATAACAAGACGTTTATGGTGCTGGGATGTAAAAGTTTCTTCCAAATACGGTATATTTTAATGAAGAGACAAAATAATATTAAAATCAGCTCATTTCCAAAATTTTGCGAAGAAGGTTATGAACAAGTGGGCTTAACCAGTCATTTTATTGGGCAAGGAGTTTTTTTTATGATCACAACCTACACTTGTTCCACCTCACCCTGCCCTCTCCTTGCGCAAAAGGATAAAATTGTTTAACTTTGAGTTGTTGCCTGCCCGATATATCGGGTTCATAGTATTAATGACGGGCGGAAGCGTATTTCTCTTTCCTTATCCATCCAAGAACAAGACCGAGCAGGGCAATTAGCCCGATAGGGATAGCGAGGTTAATGATTTGCCACTGGGTGCGGAAAAGGTGCGTTTTCTTTTTGTCAATTAACCGCAGTTGTAATTGTTTTGTCCTTGTGGCAAGCAGGGTGCTATCGCCGCAGAGGTAATTCATGCAGTTAACAATAAAGTCCTTATTACCGAACTGCTGATTGGCATATTTATCGTAGCCGAGCGGATAAGCGTAGTTACCGGATTCTTTTACATCATTGGCTATAACGTCGCCGTCGGATACCACAATCATGCTTGTCTTTAAGCTATTTGGCTTGAAATCGATTAGCCGGCTTGTATCCAGTTGCTGAACCATTCGGTTTTTGTATAATGACGTAAACTTACCTTCGAGCAGCGCCGCTACAGGTTGGTAAGGTTTATTGAATTGACTTTCGGAGGGCGCAATACGGGCAGTAGCTAAGCTTATGCGAACCGGATAGCCAAGTAATTTTGTCTCTTTGGAAGTGGTAAGCAGTATCGTTTTCTTTATTCCCGCCGCGCCTACTGTGTCAAGGGTGCTTGCGTAATTCAATTCAATAAAATTGAGATTTTTTACAATTGGATTATCGCCGGCAGGCGAAATGAGCGGACTGTAATACCATGGGTATAACTTAATATCGGGCTGCTGACCGGGGAAGGCATCGTTGAGCGGTATAACGGAACAGAGGTAGTCCATTATGATGTTCGTGTTGAGTCGCACGCCATATCGGTATAACATGTCCTGCAGGTTAAGGTCAACCGGTAAGAGATAAGTTATGCCGTTTTTCATTAAACTATCCACTATTGATGGCGTATAAAGCGGACTTATCAGCCATAGTATTTTACCGCCATGCATTACATATTGGTCAATGATGAATTTATCGCGCTCATCGAAAGCAGTCGTTGGCTTGGCAATAATAAGGGCTTCGTACTTCAGATTGAGTTTATGTGAGGAGGTATCTGAATAATCAAAAATTCTGGATAACTTATGTTCCAACGGCACTCTGTGAATTTCATAATATTCCCCAAGCGCATCTGCGGCGCCGGCTTCGTGAATGGAGTCCAGTTCGCCGTTACCCATCAGGAATGCCACTCTCGGCTTTAGTTTTACCGATAATTTATGAATAGCATTATCAATATCGTACTCCAACGATTCGATAGAATTATTAAGTACGGTTTGGGGGTCGGTATTCACCTGCTGTCGCAGTATGTCAATAGGCATTTCTCTTCCCTGATAGGTAAGTAAGGCGCCGGGAAAGATTATCTGTTCCGAGTTGCCGGAATTGTCGCGCACCTGAAGGTTTGTAGGCGTTAAACCTTCATTATACAGCTGCTTGTAAAATGCTTCACGTTGGGCGGGGTCGGGATTTGCCGAAGGATTTATAAATTCATATTGCAGTTTGCCACCTGAATAAGCCCTGAATTCATCGAGCATCTCCTTGGTTTCATCACGCAGACGGATGAATCCGGCAGGCAGTTTACCATCGAGATAAACTTTGAAGAAAGCAATTCCCTTTAAATTTCTGGCAGTTCTAACGGATTCGGGCGAAAGGGTAAATCTTTTCTCGGAGGTGAGATCGAACCGATGGAAGATAAAGCCCCCGAGAAAGTTACAGAGTATAACCAGCAGGAGAGCCAGTCCTAACCCCGCAATATCTCTGCTGCGTTTGTTCACGCTTTGCTTTTTCATCTGTAGCGGTTATTTCCTATTTAAATGTTTGGCGATTATTATCAGTTACCATTTTCTACTTTCTAATGCAGTTTTGCTCATCATAAGAAAGAGATAACTAAAACTTAAAAAATATATAACGTCTCGTGTATCAATCACGCCGCGGCTCATAGACGAATAGTGTGCGCTGATACCTAATAACTGCACGCCATTTCCGATAGCGCCCGATGAGATGAATGCACCTATATAGCCAAAGCCGGCGTAGCATATATAGCATAGCAGTACTGCCAGGATAAATGAAATTATCTGATTGTTACTGATGGAGGAGGCGAATACGCCTATGGCGGCAAAACCGCCCGCAAGGAATATCAGTCCGAGATATGAACCCCAGGTTCTTCCGTTATCAATATTACCAGGCGGGTTACCGAGTTTATAAACTGATATATAATATACCAGCGTGGGCGCCAGCGCGAGCACTGCCAAAAAAAGACAAGCGAGATATTTGGCAAATACAATTTGAAAATCGGTTAGCGGGTGAGTGAGCAGCAATTCAATAGTACCCGTTTTTTTTTCTTCGGCGAATGAGCGCATAGTAACCGCCGGCAACAGGAACAGAAATACCCATGGGGCAAGAACAAATAGGGGGTCTATGCCTGCATAGTCGCCGTCGAGGATATTGGAGTCAAGCGGCAGAACCCACAGCAGTAAACCTGTGATGAGAAGAAATACCCCTATGACGATATAACCCAAAGGGGAACTTAAAAAAACAGATATTTCTTTCTTAAGCAGCGAGTACATCTATTGACCGTTTAGGTACGGCGTTCAACGGCGAAAATACAAAGAATCCGGACAACGGATTTTCGATTTCGGCTAAAGCAGTATAATAATTTTCCGGTATGTTAACGGATTTTTATTGTATTTGTTTAAGCATAAACACATTCCGTATTTTCCAAATCATTTGTGCTACGCGGTGCGTAATGATATGGAAAACTTTGAAATTCTGCAGTAAATATGTTAGTTCAGCAGGATGCGCGAACCTTATTTACTATGGCTCTGCTACTTTTCCTAAAAGATTAATTAAGCACTACTTTCTTTACAATCTGGTACTTTTCATTACCTATCCTTAACAGGTAAACTCCCGTGGCAAGTGAACTGACATTAATCTGATAGGTAATTTTACCTGCTTGCGGCTGCACCCAATCCGAAGTAATTTGCCTGCCGTCCATATCGAACAGATTAACAATTGTTTTGTCATTATTTGGGAGCGAGATGGCAACTACGTTCAGTATGCCGCCCGATTGGTATGCCGACAGTTCGCCGTTCGGTGATTTAATTTGCTGTACTCCGGCAGGTTTGTTCAATCGGAAAGAGAAGATTCGTGTAGCTTCATTATTCGAATCGTTAACGTACTCATTGGTATGCCAGAAGGTAACGCCGTCGGTAGGGTCAACGGTAGTTTGCGAATAGTCGCCCCATCTGCTTCCGTTCCATGTACCGCTGCCGTTTATCGCTGTCTGTTCGGCAAAGGTCATCTGTCCGAGCGGGTCCGTTGAAAGCCGTCCGGTATATCTTATACCCGGGTAAGTAGTCAGAGAATCGGAAACATTATATGCGAGTGCAATATCACCGTCGTCATCCATATCAATACTTGCATTCCAGCGGCTTATACCATCTGCCGGTCCAAAAGTTCCCTGCTGGTAAATGCTGAATTTTTTTGTAACCTGATCCTGCCTCACTTCATACCACCGGATGCCAGCAACGAGGTTGCCAAGGTTTACGGTATTTGAGAGTACAATGGAATTATAGCCGACAAAACTCCTGAAAGGAACCCGGTAATTGAAGCATCCGTCGAGGTCATCAATACTTTCGTTCATTCCCGGTTGCGAAATATTGGTGTATAGTCCGCTTCCGTTGAAATAGGCATTAAATGGAGCTGTCGCCAATGAATCATCTACTGTCGAGGTGATTTGTTTTGAGGTAGTGTCCACGGCAATTTGATATATAACAATGCTGTTTGAGGGACCGCCTGAAGCCAGATTTTCAAAGAAAAAGAGGTAATTCGGAGTGCCGTAAGGTGGTAGAGAACCTTCGCAGTCGAGTGTTTTAGGGGCATTGGTAAGCCGGTTATTACCGGAGAAAGCGTGCGACTCGGGTAGTGAATCGTTCATCATGCCGGCGGATGGGCTTCCTGCCAGCATCCTGTTTCTTTCAAGCACGAGAACCTGTTCGGGTCCTCCAAAAAAACGGCAAGTGCAATAATAGCCGTCAGTCCAGATAGAGTACTTTGGGTAGTCAGGCATAGGGTCTCCGCTTAAATCCCCTACACAGAAAAGATAAGAGTAATATGCGCCTGTCGGATCGTTTGTAACTGAAACAGCGGCAGCCAGGTCCCAATACCCGCCTGCATCCATTTCAAGTTGGGAAACGAACCAGCGGTCTGCAAATTTGTCGTACATCACTATAGGGTCGCCAACTTCGCTGCTGTCCCACAAATAACCAAGGTCTCTCGGCGCCATCACTACATTTCCCGATTTGTCGTAAACGGCAAGGTTCATATTATCTGCCTGAACGAAATAGTTTGGTCCTACGGCGCCATCGGGGTCTGGCGGGTCGAGCGCACTGGAAATCCCATTAAAATTAACCAGCGGGGTATCAAGTATCTGACCGCCCATTGCGCGTTGTACTATCGGATCGCCTGAAAAGGGCTGGGGTTTCGGTTTGGGTATCAATTTATCAATCTGGATGGCAAGTTTATCGTTCGCTTCTACTTTATCCCTGTCCTTTATATATTTTGCGGCTGGCAGTTCCCGCAATGGCTTAGAAATAAAAAACCTGACACATTTTGCATATCTTGTATGCGAGGTTTTTAATCCGCCTGTATTTTGCCCTGATTGGGGTACCTGTGCAGATATGGCAGTGGCGCCGGACAATAGAATGGCGCAAACGGAAATGGTGTAAACTTTTTTCATGGAGGAATAATTTTTACAAATATATGAGATTCAATCAGAAAAATGAGAAAAATCTCAATTTATTTTTGCCCTGCTATCTCTTCCTCCTGAAAACGGTTTTGCCTTCGGCTCCCAGCAACATATAATTGGAGTCGATATAGTTTATTGCCACCTTCTGCTTTCTGTCGAAATCTGGTTTAAACTCTACAAGGGAATAACATGTTACTGCATCGGTTGAAAAAATATTATCGGTAAAACGGTAATTCCAGAACGACTGGTCGGTGGAGTTTTTTCCATCCAATTGTATAACCACTGTTTCCTCGACAGAATCATCCGTTACGGTTATAATATGCGTACTGTCTTTAATGTCAACCCAAGTGCCAAGCATTAAATTTTTAATTTTATCGGTATCGAGTTTTGCACAAGGTTCAGCGGGCGAAGGTATGTGGGTTTGACAAGGTGATAAATTGGCCACCAATGCAAATATGGCGGTGAACAACAGGTTTTTCATACTTCAGGTATTTCGGTTAAATATGCAAATGTAGAAACAATTGGACTGCCGTGACCGAAACTGCCATCATACCTTTACCCCATTTGCAGAAGGGCGGCTAATAATGTTTATACTACTTTAGCAGTGTGAAAAAAAACTATTTCATAGCCCGTCTTTTAATCTTCTGGATATTCTTCTTTACCTTATTCCGGCTGGCTTTCGTGATTGCTTATAGGAATGAAATACCCGCAGGGTATTTTACTGAAACTCTGTTTGCATTTGCCATCGGATTAAGAATGGATATATCTGCGGCGTGTTATCTGGTGGCTATTCCATTCATGTTATATTCCTTAGCGATAATTTGTTTAAGATACCTCCCAAAATTCTCTACCAACGCGGTTGATGTTATTTACCCGCTGCTATCCGTTTATCATCTTACGCTAATTATGTTTTGCACACTGGTTTCGTTGGTGAATATTTGTATATACCGGTATCTTGGCGCTTTGCTGGATGTAAAATTTCTGAATTACATTAAATATCCGAAAGAAACGCTGGCTTCTTTTCACCTGCCGGTTATAGTGGGAATAATAGCCATCTGGATAATAAGTTCATTTCTCTTTTATATGATATACCTGAAAATGATTGGAATACCTTTCAGGAAGCGGTTATACGGCGAACGAATAACCGGCAATACAATACCTATTATCGCTTTAGCTTGGTTAGCGGTAATTATAGTCGGTATGCGCGGCGGTATTCAGCTTACCCCCATGAACGAGAGCATGACCTATTACTCATCCGACCAGATAAACGATGCCGCAGCGGCAAATGGGATATGGATGCTGGGTTTTAGTTGGCTTAATTCCGCCGGCGATAAGAACCCTTATGCCGTGTTCCCGGAACTTCAGGCAAAAAAAATAAAACAGACCATGATGGAGAAGGGTGCGGATAAATTTCCACAGATTTTAAACACCACCCGCCCAAATATTATTGTGGTAATGCTCGAAAGCTGGACTGCCGACGTGGTGAAAGCGCTCGGCGGTCTTCCCAACGTTACTCCCTGTTTCGATAACTTGCGACATAAGGGGTTGTTGTTTACCAATGCCTATGCAAGCGGGTCAAGAACAGACCACGGGCTTGTATCTATCCTTAGCGGATTTCCGGCGCAGCCCAACCATTCTATCATAACACAACCCGATAAAGCGCGTAAACTGCCCTTTATTACAACTGCATTACACCAACTGGGCTACCGTATTTCCTTTTACTATGGCGGTGACGCTAATTTCGCCAATATGAAGATGTATTTGCTAAACGCCCATTTTGCTCAAATTAAAGATGGGTACTACTTTAATACTAACGATTGTAATGGTAAATGGGGCGCTAATGATGCCTTCGTTTATCAGAAGCAACTTTTTGACCTTATATCGGAGCCACAGCCGTTTTTTTCACTTATAATGACCTTGAGTTCGCATGAGCCGTTTGAGGTGCCGTCGCATCATATTTTTGCGGGTAAAACGGAAGAATCTGAAAAATTCCAAAACGCAATCTATTATAGTGACAGCTGTTTGGGCGCATACCTTTCTGATGCAGAAAAACAACCCTGGTTCAACAACACTTTATTTATACTTGTTGCCGACCACGGACACCGGCTTCCTATGCTTCGCGACGCATATAGCCCCGAAGCGCACCGTATCGCCATGCTCTTTTTCGGAGGGGCTTTGAAAAACGAGTTCCGTGGGCGGGAGATAACGAAAACCTGCGAGCAATGCGACATTGCAGCCATACTATACGACCAGATGCAGTTGCCGGACACTTCGTTCAAGTGGAGCAAAGATGTACTGAATCCTGAAGTTAAAGGTTTCGCATGTTATGCCAATGACCTGCAAGCCGGTATCATTTCAGGCAATCAGCATTTAACGTATCTTTTATCCGATGGAGCTGTAACAAGTTATTCTCCCGGCGCCATTTCAGCCGATACCTTGCAAAATTGCGCTCGCGCATGGCTTCAGCTTTATTACCAGAGGTATCTGGATTATTGAATCCTTGGCAAAAGCGCTCTATTTCCTTTTAATTTTGGCTATTTCCTGCTTCAATGCATTATAGATACTATTGTTGACGGGTACAAGGGGCAGCCGCAGGTTATTCTTGCATAATCCGAGTATTTCGAGAGCGGCTTTTATCCCGCCCGGACTGCCATCGCTGAACAGGAGGTCGGTAACATCAGTTAGTTTATAATGTAATTCTGAAGCGGTGGCAAAGTTGCCTTTGAGCGCCTGCCTTGTCATTTCAGAAAATTCGCCCGGAAAGGCGTTAGCTATAACAGAAATTACTCCGTCGCCCCCGCACGATAATATAGGCAAGGTAATCAGGTCATCGCCCGATATAACCTTGAATCCGGCTGGGCGATATTTAATAATTTTCATTATCTGTGCAAAATTGCCGGATGCCTCTTTTGTAGCCGCTATGTTTTCAAAGTCATTAGCGAGCCGTAATGTGGTTTCTGCCGTAATGTTGGAACTTGTTCTGCCGGGTACATTATAAAGTATTACAGGCAGCGGCGACACAGTTGAAATGGCTTTATAATGTTCATAAATGCCCTGTTGCGTAGGTTTATTGTAATAAGGCGAAACTGATAATATTGCTGAAATCCTGCTTAAATCTGCCTTCTCTATCGCCTCTGTCACTTCGGCTGTGTTATTGCCTCCGATGCCGAGAACCACCGGTATTCTGTTTGATATAACATCAAGAATATGTTCTGTTACAGCCGCTTTTTCGTCTTTTTTCAGCGTTACCGATTCGCCCGTTGTACCTAACGCCACTATGTATTCGGCTTTTCCCTTTATTATATGTTCTACAACTTTTTCAAGGGAGGTAAAGTCAATGGAGCCGTCTTTCCTGAATGGCGTTACTATTGCAACCCCCGTTCCGCGCATATCAAATTTTTTTGCCATAAAATATCGTTAAATGGATAGAGGATGCTAAGGTAGATATTTTATCGCCAATTAGCGGCTTTTTTATTGACCTGTTTCTTTGCGTCGCATTCGTAGTTTAACAATTAATAACTTAAAGTTTTAACTCCCATGGGTATTTTTCATTACTTTTAAATTTTCAAGGAAATCCAATTATTATATTATGTTTGAAACCTTCTTAAAGGGCGCGGCAATCGGTTTCTCCATTTCCATTCTTTTTCTTGGACCTTCTTTCTTTGCGCTTATTCAAACGAGCATCAAGAACGGCTTCCGGTCTGCTGTGGCGCTGGCTGCGGGTGTTTCCATGAGTGATGTGTTTCTTGTGCTGTGCGCCTATCTGGGCGTGCAAAGGTTTATAGATAATCCAAGGAATAAGGATATTGAAGGTATTGTTGGCAGCGTAATACTCATAGGTTTCGGAATATTTACCTTTTTCCAGAAAAATGAGGATATCAAAGAAGCGGAAAAGGGAATAGAGGCAGTATCTAACGTTAAACGGCTGGTACCAATGTTCATTAAAGGTTTTTTCCTGAATCTGCTCAATCCGCTTGTATTGCTTTTCTGGGTCGGATGGCTTGCCACAGTTGCTCAATACAGCCGCCGTCAGGATATGATAGCGCTTTTTGTCGGCACATTGGGTACAGTATTCACTATGGATGTGCTTAAATCGTTGCTTGCAAATCGTTTAAAACGGCTTATCACCCATAAGTTCTTAAAATGGGTTCATTACATAATGGCTATTGCCCTAATAATAAGCGGGTTGGTGCTTATTTACGATGTTATGTCCGGAAGAACGGCTAATGGGTAGCCGGCGACTTGGAAAGAGAATCAGCGCTTTCTTTATTTAGCCCGTCAACAATTTCGTTCGTAATATCCAGCATAGGGTTAGAAACTATAATTGGTCCGTGTGTAGCGGAATAGGTAAAGATGTAATCAAAGTGCCTGGTTTTGTTGTATCGGTTTACAAAATCAATAACCTTTTCGGATAACTGTTGATTTTTATCCTGCGCCTCCTTAACAAGTTCTTCCTGTTGTTGCTGAATATTATCAAGTTCATTTTTCTTCTCCTGCAAATCTTTCTGAATCCTTTGAGCGTCTATTTGCGAAATATTCCCTGACTGCGCCTTCTGCTGATATCCGGCATATTCCTCCTGTAATTTTCTACCTTTAGTTTCATACTCATCCTGAAGTTCCTGCTGGCGTTGCTGTATTTCCTGGCTCAACTTGTGCATTATCAAATATTTGGCGCCGATGGTATCGTCATTAATACAGGCAATAGAGAGAGATTTACCTGAACCTCCACCGGCAGAATTTGTTACCGGCGCTGAACCCTGCAATTCTCCTTTCAATTTGCCTCTTAATGAGAAGTACATTCCAAATAATATGGCAACAAGCGCGATAAGCAATAGATTAAGAAGAAGCGATACATTTTTCATATATTTTCAGTTAAAGCGTTAAATGATAATTATTACTGACATCAATTTTAAAGTTATTTTTCCAATTCAATCTTTGTTTATTTCTCTATATCACCGAAAGGTATATCAACTTTGTAATCCATTTCAATGGCTTGCCTTCCCATCATTGCCGGTCTCCAGCGCGGCATCTTCTTCACCACCCGTATCGCTTCCTCGTCGCACCCGTATCCCAGTGGCTTATAAACGTGAATGCGGGTTACTTTGCCCTCTTTAGTTACCCTGAAATCAACCTGAACGACACCCGAAATATGATGTTTGCGCGCTTCTGAAGGGTAAATGGTATTTCTTTTTATAAATGCATTCAGAGAATCTCTATCACCGCAGTATTGGGGCATTAGAGGCAGCGGATTATATAGTTTTTGAGGATGCGGTGGGAAATGCGCGGTATCCTGGGCTATTCCTCCGGCGGGGATAATAGAGATACTAACGAATGGAATTAAGAGTTTTATAAATTTCATAAGCAGCGCAAAAATAATAAATGTTGAACGGCAAAATTTGCGGATGCAAAAAAAGAACAATGTTTTCCTTCTTAAACCCTTATTCCTATTATCAGTATATCATCAATCTGTTCCAGTTCGCCTTTCCAATCTTCCAATTTATCGTTTAACCGTTGTTTTTGTACCGCCATTGGTTCGGAGCTGTGTTCGACAAGCAAATCTTCGAGTTGCTGGTATTTAAACTTTTTGCCTTTTGGTCCGCCGAACTGGTCTGCATAGCCGTCGGTAAACAGGTAAAAGCAATCGCCTTTCTTTAATTTAATGCGATTTGTTTTAAACGGCGCTGGCGTATCATATTTTCCTATCGGCTGCTTGTCGGCTATAATCTCCTTAATGATTCCATCGCTTACGTACCACAATGGATTATAGGCGCCGCTCCACTCTATTTCCATTTTTGAGGGGTTAAAACAACAGAGTGATACATCCATCCCGTCTTGAACATCATTTTCGCTTTTCTCGAATGTTTCAAGCACCAGATCGCGCACTTTGTCCAATATTTTGCCGGGGTCGGTAAGCTTAAACTCCTTTACTGCCTGATTTAGGGCGTTGGAACATACTACCGATACAAGCGCGCCGGGTACGCCGTGCCCCGTGCAGTCGCATGCGGCAAGGAGCGTAACCTCATCTGCATTTCCAACGGCTTGGCTGCGGAACGGGGATGGGTTGAGGTGCGCCAGCCAGTAAAAATCTCCTGCCACAATATCCTTTGGCTTGTATAAAACAAAAGAATCAGGGAAATAAGATTGTATGAGCGAAACCGGCGGTAAAATGGCATCCTGTAACCGTTTGGCGTAATTGATTGAATCAAGAATGTCTTTATTCTTAATCTCAACCAGTTCTTTCTGTCTTTCAACTTCATTTTTTTGTTTTATAATTTCTGCTGTCCGCAAAGTCACCTGTTCTTCTAATTTCTCTTTTTGGGATTCCAGAATCTGCTGTTTCTCACGCTGTTGTGAGATGGTCATAGCCGAAAGTGATTTTACGTGTTCCAATTCAATAGAAAGCAGTTTGCTTGTTTTGGCGTGGTTATTAACCAGTGTAATGGCTACCGAAATAGGTATAACCGACAGCGACAATGCCCAGCTGAAAAATCCAACGTCTCCGGAATCCGAAACGACTGTAATTATAAGGGATACAACGGAAAGTATCATTGAAATGTATATCCCGCGTATGATGGGTTTTATGCCTCTTGTTTTATTTTTCAGCCCTATTATTATCACCCTTATCCCGTCAATGGTTGAAAATGTGCCGATGATAAAAACGCCTACTGCATATATTATTCGCGAATAGATTGTATTCAGCGGTTTTATTAGAAGTACCGCCGACAGCAGGATGCACGCTATCAAAAGCCATTTCAGATATTTACTCAACCTGCCGAAAACAAGCTGATGAAGGAAACAGAGAAAAATATATGAAAGAAACGCAAGGATTATATCAAATACTAAGTCCTTTGCGGAATTCAGTTCAGGGTTATGGAAATCGATAAAATTGGCGCTTAACAGAAAATCGATGAAAATGAAGAAACAGAGGAGGGCGAAGTAAAGATTAACTTTTGCTTTTTTATCGGAGAAGAACAAACTTAGATACAAAAAGAAAAATGCGAAATAGAATATGCTTAATGCGGTGCTTATGGCATCAGATATGTCAGTTGACTCTGCATCGGTTTGCAAATCTTTTATTTTAACCGAATATGGATACATTGTAAATTTGAAAAAACCGTGGTAACGGAACATACTGGAACCGGTCAGATTGGCTGTCCGGATGATTAGGTAATTATGCGCTCTTGTGAATGAGAGATAAAAATACTTCTCCTCATCCTTTATATCATCATCGCTTTTCTGTTTTTTTAAATCGCCGTTACGGTAAACCATTTTGCCATCCAGATAAACCTCGAAAGCCCCATTGTATGAATAATCGAGGCATACGGGAGTATTTAATAAATCGGTATCCACATTAACAGGTATCAGGTACCATATATAGGCATGTTCACTTTCGGGCTTTCTCCCCCAATCCTTAAGGGCGGTATCGTTAATCCATTTTAAGCTGTCTCCCGCTTTGTAGAAATAGTCGCTTGCCTTATATGTCAAATGCCTGTTATTTAGTGTCGCCGAATCAAGTGTTAAGTAAACCGGAACGGTTTCCGCCGTATCGGTTTCTTTATGTTTAGCATCGCCGATACTGACTGAATGGCTATAATGCCCGTTGCATGAAAGCAGCGCCAGTAAGGCGCTAAATACAGCTATTTGCGTAAGATTACCATTTTTTTTCATGTCCTTCAGCCAATCCATTAAAACCATTTTAAAAGGGTGAGCAATCATTTCCAGTAGACGTTTTGTGGTTGCGCTGCGTTCTGATTTTTATCTGTTGCCGGCACCGCTTTAGCTAAAATGGCGGAGCATATAAGGCAAAATAGGGCGCCTTCAAAAATATTAGCGATTAATTTATTTATACCAAATGTAACAGGTGATAAGATAATTGAGAATAGGAGATGCCCGTTTTCCATTTGAGCTGGGGTAATATTCATTCCCGAGAATTTAGTCATTACGAGATTTTGCAATCCTGTCAGCGCCGATTGATTGGTTTCCAAAAAAATGATTAAGAAGACGGAATAAAGTATTGAACAGCAGAGCGTCATCAGCATACCTGCTTTAAATAATTGGGCAAATGACGCAGAACCTTTATTTATGCTGTTCCGGTAGCGAATCAATGGTATAGTAGTTCCGCCGAAAAAAAAGAGTAATCCGGCGTATTGAATAGTGTTGTAAAAAATGCCTGCCAGGAATAGTATATAATTAAGCCCTGCCATAGCTATGGCAGTTATTACTGACCATGTAATTATCAATTTTGTAGCCGGCTTTATCATTTATAAAGTAAAATTAATCATCAAAATTAACATATTCGTTTAATTGTGAAGAACAAACAGTTTTCCTGAATTTGGCGAAAATAACATCCTTAAAAGGTTTACTTTTGCTGTTTAAAACATAGAAGTGAGAGGTAATGTCTATTTTCTTTTAGTCCTATCGTTCGTTATCAGCGTTTCTGCCATGGCGCAGCAAACGGTATTGGGTTTAGAGGGCAAAATAACCGGGAAGATAGTTGACAGTACAACAGGAGCGCCTATTGAATTTGCTTCGGTAGTCATTAGCGCGGGCGATAGCAATACCCAGATAAACGCTGTTTCAACAGATGAAAAGGGTTATTTCGCACTTTCCGGCATTGCTCCCGGTGCATATAAATTAACCGTATTCTTTGAGGGCTATAAACCATTTAGTATTAAAAAAATCATCATCAAGCCGTCTCGGCTGAATATTGCATTGGGAAACGTAAAGTTGTCATCGGCAACATCCTCTTTGGCGGCGGTTACAGTCAGCGCCGATAAGGAAGCCATAGAAAATACGCCTGATAAAATTGTTTTTAACGTAGCCAAAGATATTACCGCCCAAACAGGTGTTGCTACTGATGTATTAAAAAAAATACCCGAAGTAAGCGTGGATATTGACGGCAATATTGAATTACAGGGAAATTCGGATATACGTTTTCTGATAGACGGAAAACCGTCCACCATATTCGGAACTAACATCAACGAAGTATTACAAACGATTCCGGCGAGCGAAATTGAGAAGATAGAGGTTATTACCAATCCGGGCGCTAAATATGATGCAGAGGGCACAGGCGGTATCATCAATATCATATTAAAGAAGAGCAAAATACGCGGAGTAAACGGCAGCTTTTCACTTTCGGCGGGAACACGCATGGAGAACGGAGGCGCAAATATAAATGCAAGGAGCGGTAACTTCGGTGTTTACGGCTATTTCGGCGGTAACGCCACGCTTTTGTCCAATACGCCCACAAGTTTAATGCGCAAGGGAAGCGATACCGCTTCCACTACACTAAATTTAACGCAAAACGGTTCCGGAACCCTTACCCGTCAAGGATATTGGACAGGTGCGGGGTTTGACTGGGAAGCAACAAAACATGACAACCTGTATGGCGGGGTAAACTATAATCAGTCGGCAGGAGCAACTGACGCAGTCACAAGCCAGCAAACCATTCTTGATGATATGAATGGCAACGTACTTTCGGATATAAATGCACTCCTCAATTCATCAACGAATTATGACCAGCATACCATGGGTGGCTACATGAACTATAAACGCACCTTTGCACGTAAAGATCAGGAACTGGATGTGGATTGCAATACTTCGATAACCTCTACATCGCAATATTACGCTCAATCGCAAGAGTACGTCGCCTCCGGCATGATTTATGACGGTTCCAACGGCTCTAATCCCGGCACAAGCGGCGGAACAAATTTATCGGTTGATTATAAACAACCGGTAGATTCAGATATTACAGTTGAAACCGGAGCTAAAGCGACCATTAACCGCATTCAGAGCTCCTCAAACGTCTATCTGCTGAATACTCTGACGGAAAATTATGGATATAGCTCAACTGAATCAAATGAACTTAACTATAATCAGGATATTTTTGCGGCGTATATATCAACGTCCTTTAAGTTATTTAAACTTATTGATGTAAAGCCCGGATTAAGAGATGAATACACAACGACCGGAGCATGGTTTTCAAATTCCGGGTTAGCCGACATACCTTATTATAATACGTTGGTTCCATCACTTGGGCTGCTTCGAAATTTTAACGGGCATCAATCACTGCGCCTCAATTACAGCTATAGGATACAGCGCCCCAATTACAACCAGCTTGACCCGTTTGTAAACACTTTTAATCCTGAAAATATTACTACCGGAAACCCTGACTTACAGCCAGAAATAGGCGAAAAGGTAGAGATGGGATACAACAAAATTTTTGAGAATGGGACGAATCTGTTTCTCACCATGTTTTATGCCGAAAACCTTCATGATATTCAGCCCTACGCCACTTACTACTCATTATATACCGTTGGAGATTCGGTTAATAATAACGTAGTGGTAAACGAACCGGAAAATATAGGTAAGGAGGAAAATATCGGCTTTAGTTTTTATGGGTTGTTTCCCGCAACGCAGAAAATAAAAATACGCCCCTATGGGCAATTTTTTCAAAGATATATTTACACAGGGTTAAGCACAGGCGGCAACATAAGCGGCTTTAATTACCGGCTGAACCTGAACGGTTCTTATGAAATAAGCGATAAACTTGCCTTAGAGATTTTCGGTAATTACAACTCCATAAGAATAAATGCCGAAGGCACTTATCCGGCATTTTTTCAGTATAACTGCGCAATACGCCTCTACCTATTTCATAAAAAGGGAAGCATAGCCATTACCGCTACTGACCCGTTCAATTATTACACCCCGCAAGTTACCAACCTTGCCGGTGAGGGCTTTACGCTGGTGTCCGAAAGGGATGTTCCTTACCAGTCGTTCGGCATTAACTTCACCTGCCGTCTTGGTAAAATGGAGTTCAAAGACGATGAACCGCATAATGGAGCTAATCCGGACGAATCGAATTCAAATTGATTTCATTTTTAATAATTAGCTGGAAATACTTCCTACGGTCAATAAAATTAATTCTTTTGATTTTCAACCCACTGCATCGCCTTCTTAATGGCTGTGGCAATGCCCCCCGCATCAGTTCCACCTGCCGTAGCATAGAACGGCTGCCCGCCGCCGCCGCCTTTTATTTCCTTGCTTAATTCGCGGATTAGTGTGCCAGCGTTCCAGTTTTTCTCCTTAACAAGATTGTCGGATATGGCGAGGAAAAGGTTTGCCTTACCTCCCAATTCCGCGCCGAGAATCAGAAAAAGGTTTGGAAGATCATTTTTTAATTGGAAACATATATCCTTTACCATATCAGCCGAAACAACGTCAACCACCGAGCCGATAAACATAATATCCCCTACGGTTATTTTTTCCGCTTGTAATTTATCCTTCAGATTCAGATTATATTGCCGGGCAAGCTTTTCAAGTTGCTTGCCTGTCTGCTGTTCTTTCTCCAGTAAGTCCCTTATCCCCTTCAGTAAATTATTTGGGGCTTTAAGCAATTCCGCCCCCTCAATAAGGGTTGTAAGTTGTTTTCGGATGTATTCTTCTGCCTTCAATGCTGTTACGGCTTCAATACGTCTTATGCCGGCAGAAACGGCGCTCTCCGACAAAATCTTAAAGAAACCTATCTGTCCGGTCGCTTTCACGTGGGTGCCTCCGCATAGTTCAATGGAATAATTTTTATCGAACGTCACCACGCGCACCGTATTGCCGTACTTTTCGCCGAACAAAGCCATGGCGCCGAGCTTTTTCGCCTCGTCAATGGGCATTTCGTCTGTATGGCAGGTAATGTTTTCACGAATTTTCTGATTTACCAACGATTCAATTTCCGCCAGCTCTTCATTGGTTATCTTACTGAAATGCGAAAAGTCGAACCTCAAATATTCGGGATTAACAAGCGAGCCGCGCTGTTCAACATGCTTACCCAGTACCTTACGCAATGCCGCATGGAGCAGGTGAGTAGCTGAATGATTATCTGCAATAAGCGTTCTCCGTTCAGGGTTAACCACTGCCTTAAATAGCTGTCCGGGATTTTTAGGAAGCTTATCGGAATAATGCAGGATTAAATTGTTCTCCTTACGGGTATCACTAATCTCAATGCGCTCGCCGTCTTGCCCTTCAAGCAAGCCGGTATCGCCAACCTGTCCGCCGCTCTCGGCATAAAAGGGTGTTCTATCCAGAACAATCTGATACTGGTCTTTGCCTTTGCTTTTAACCTTTCTGTACCGGCTGATTTTTACATTGTCCTCTATTCTTTCATAACCCGAAAATATCGCCGGTGCATCAAATAATATCGTCCAATCTTCTTTATCTACAGATGTAGCGGCTCGCGAGCGGCTTCTCTGTTTTTCGAGCGCGGCGTTGAACCCCGCTTCATCAATTCTCATGTCATATTCCTTGGCGATAAGAGCTGTCAGGTCGGCGGGAAAGCCAAAGGTGTCATATAGTTCAAAAACCTGTTCGCCCTCAATCACCTTTCTATCATTCTTTTGATTTTCCGCGCATAGCGCCTCAATTTTTTTAAGCCCCTGTTCCAAAGTGCGCAAAAAAGCTGTTTCTTCTTCCTGAATAACCTTCTTGATTAATTTTTCCTGTTTCACTATCTCCGGAAAAACATTACCCATTTCAGCCGCTATTCGTTCCACAAGCTGATATAGGAACGGCTCCTTAATATCAAGCGCCTGGTAACCGTAACGCACAGCCCTGCGCAATATCCGCCTGATTACGTATCCTGCTCCCGTATTTGACGGCAGTTGTCCGTCGGCGATGGTAAACGATATTGCCCGTATATGGTCTGCCGCTACGCGCATGGCTATATTAATTTGCGACTGTTCCCTGTTTATATTATCGGGAAGGTACTTTTTACCCGATAGTTTTTCAATCTCCTTTATGATTGGCTGAAAAACATCGGTATCATAGCTTGATTGTTTTCCTTGCAACGCCATACATAAGCGCTCAAATCCCATTCCGGTATCTACGTTGAGGGCAGGTAGTTTCTCCAGCGAACCGTCTGCTTTCCTGTTGAATTCCATAAACACCAGGTTCCATATCTCAATTACCTTCGGATGACCGGTATTCACCAACTCCCTACCGCTTATTTTTTTACGTTCGTCGTCTGTACGCAAGTCAATATGAACCTCGGAGCAAGGTCCGCAAGGACCTGTATCGCCCATTTCCCAAAAGTTATCCTTTTTCTTACCGGCAATGATCTTTTCTTTCGGAATAAATTTGAGCCACTGGTCGTATGCTTCCCGGTCGAACGGCAGGTTATCCTTTTTATCACCCTCAAAGACAGTTGCATAAAGTTGTTCCTTATTTATCTTATATACACCCGTAAGAAGTTCAAATGCCCACTCTATCGCTTCCTTTTTAAAGTAGTCGCCGAACGACCAGTTGCCAAGCATTTCGAACATGGTATGGTGATAAGTATCTACTCCCACCTCTTCAAGGTCGTTATGCTTTCCCGAAACGCGAAGACACTTTTGGGTGTCGGCAATGCGCGGACTCAACGGTCTTCCCTGACCGAGAAACGAATCCTTAAACTGGTTCATGCCTGCGTTGGTAAACATCAACGTAGGGTCGTTTTTTATAACTATCGGGGCGGAAGGAACGATTAGGTGTCCCTTAGATTGAAAAAAATCAAGAAATTTTCTCCTTATATCCCCTGAAGTCAAACTGTTCATACTGTTATAATAGTTATTTTTGTTCGACACAACTTCCAAGTAAAGAGAACACGCCTGTTCTGCACCAGTAAGGGAGTGCAAGTATGTTCAGTAAAAATTTTAAGATTCCTGTTTAGTTTGAAAAATTGCATACCTTTGCTCCTTAAATTGACAATTCAAAATTAAGTTTTATTCCTAAGCGATGGCTCACAAGTATATTTTTAATAAAAAATCGCTCACATACGATAAGATACATCACCGCTTGCAAGACAAGTTGCTAAAGGCGCTATCTTATGCACTTACAAGTATATTTATCTCTGCCGTTGTTTTAGTTATTGGTTTTAGCGTAATCGACTCCCCAAAAGAGAAGATGCTCAAGCGCGAAATAGCCCAGATGCAGATTCAATATGACCTGCTGAACGGAAAAATGGCGCAGGTATCGGATGTGCTGAAAAATATGCAATTGAGAGACAACGATATATACCGGGTTGTGCTTGATGCGCAGCCAATACCCGAAAGCATTCGGCAGGCGGGTTTCGGCGGGTCCGACAGGTATAAAGACCTTGAAGGGTATTCCAATAGCAAATTAATGATAGACGACACAAGAAAAATGGACATACTTATAAAACAAATATACGTTCAGAGCAAGAGTTTCGATGAGATTGAAAACCTTGCAAAAAATAAAGAAAAGATGCTGGCGTGCATACCTGCCATACAACCGATAGATAATAAATCTCTTAAATGTATTATATCCGGTTTCGGTTGGAGGATCCATCCTGTTTATAAAACCGAACGTTTTCATACCGGCATCGACTTTGCAGCGCCCGAAGGCACTCCTATCTATGCTACAGGTGATGGAGTTATTGAAAAGGCAGACGACCTTGAACAGGGCTACGGTAACCATGTAGTTATCAATCACGGGTTCGGATATGAAACCTTATATGGTCACATGAGCCGGATAGCTGTAACTGTAGGAGAAAAGGTTAAACGCGGACAAGTAATCGGTTACGTGGGATGTACGGGATTATGCACCGGTGACCATGTGCACTACGAAGTGATTAAAAACGGAGAAAAAATAAACCCGATAGATTATTTTTACAGCAACATAACGCCCGAAGAGTACAGGCAAATTATAGCCCTTGCTTCGCAGCCCGCGCAGTCGCTCGACTAAAATGCCGATGCCCTACTCTTTCGGTAATATAAAGCACCTGCATTTACAAGTAGAATAAACAATAAATATGAAAAAAGCGCTTCTGTTACTTCCATTATTAATACTTTTCATACCGTTAAATAAGTTAAACGGCGGCAGCGATAAAATATACTGGTCAAGCGACACTCAACTAAATTGGAAGGACTTTAAGAAAGAAGTCCCGAAATCATCCAAAGCCAGAACACACGGACAAGTCGGCATAGATATACTTAACGACCAGAAAGACGACCACACGATAGAAGTTAGCGTCTATGCTTATTTTCTTAAATCGGGATCGTCGAAACCCAATACCGATATGCAGAAGGACGATGCCCTCCACCACGAGCAATATCGCTTTAATCTGGCTGAAGTATATGCGAGAATGCTTAGAAAGCAGTTGGGCGATTCTACTTTTAAAGCCATAGGCAAATACTTTGTAGTGGCAGCGAAAATTACCAAAGCCATAAGTAAGGAGTTGTCAGACGAACAGCATAAATACGATGCAGAGGTTGGAACGCCGATAAGGGATACAGCCCAACAGCGATGGGATAAATATATTGACGCCGAACTCCTTAAATACGGCGAAAACGCTGACCCCAAAATGGATGTAACCTTCGAAAAGAAGATAACGGAGGATATAAAATAAAACTGATTTTTTGAACTGGCTAAGGTGAACCCAGTAAGGCGTAGTTTAGTGCCCCGTACCCGCTAAGGTCAATTCACCTGCATTTGTTTTGTGCCCGCCTGCTACAGTTCGGGCAGGAATTGCCTTAGTGGGTAAATAGTCCTTTAAGTTATACT
>JAKAOA010000163.1 GCA_021823405.1 Bacteroidota bacterium
TATTAAGACTGTTCTGAGCAAATATTATAATTAATTCTTGAGATAATAATGCATTAAATTTTTTCTCCTCTTCAGCTGAAATCGTATCCCTTAATTCCTCCTTTTCCCTCTTTAATCTGGTAAGGTCAGCCTTAGTCTTATATAATTCCTTTACTTGTTCGGACTTCTCCTGTAATTCTTTTTCAAGCGCACCAAGTTGTTCCGACTTTTCTTCATCAATTTTTTCGCGCAATGATTTCTCCAGCTTTGTTTTCTCAGCTCTTACTTTGGCCTGTACTTGTTTATCAACAAGTTCGCTAATTTTCTCTTTTTCGCCTTCAATAAGCTTTTTCTCTGCTTCAATCTCTTGCAATTTTAATTGAAGTTCCTTCTCCTTCTTTACTGCTTTTTTATCGTAATCTTTTTTAATCTGGTCTTCTAACTGGTGATAAAGAGCCTCGTTAACATTAATTTCCGTTCCACATTCAGGGCAGATAATAATTGTACTTTCCTTTTCCATAGCATTTAATATTTAATAATTAGATAAACAAATTCAATGATGTAATTCTATTCATATTAATACTAAATTATTCCTGTATAAACTTATCCGTTAATAATTCTGCCTGTTTTAGTACCGTATCAATGGCCGTTTGCTGTTTATCGGGCGGATAGCCATATTTGGTAAGTGTACGCTTCACCAATACCATCAGTTTAGCTCTTGCGCTTTCACGAATTGTCCAATCAATAGTCGCGTTGGCTCTGACTTTGTCGGCAATTTCACGGGCTATTTCTTTTAAGGTGTCGTCACCCAAAACCTGCACTGCGCTATCATTTATTTCAAGGGCATTATAAAATGCCACTTCATCATTTGTAAGGCCAAGTTTCTCACCCTCTTTATCCGCTTCTTTTACCTGCTTGGCAATGTTTATTAGTTCCTGTATTATTTCAGTTGTTGAGAGAAGGTTATTTTGATACTTTTTAATGGCTGTCTCCAGCATTTCAAGGAGCTTTTTGCTTTTTACAAGGTTTGTTTTCAGCCTTGATTTTAGTTCATTATTTAATATCTTTTTAAGCAGCTCGATAGCTAAGTTTTTGTGCTTCATGCCCTGTACTTCCAACATGAAGTCATCAGAAAGGACTTCAAGGCCGGATATATCCGGTTTATCAATACCAACGGCATCAAAAATATCTACCACCTTATCACTGCTCAAAGCTTCGTTCACTATTTGTTTTATAGCGGTCTCAATTTCAATATCTGATTTGCCAGTGCCAGTTCCTTCAAACTTTACTAACCTTGCTTTTACTGCCTGAAAAAAGGCAACCTCCGGTAAAAAGGACTGAACTTCATAAGCCGTTGTACAAATAGATAATGCCTGGCTCAGCAGGCTCACTTCCTTTATAAACCTTTCTTTGCCATCTTTTAAGCCTAAAATATGTTCTTCTGCCTGTAAAATAATAGATAGCTTTTCTTCCGCACCTGCCACAAAGAACCTGCGGTAATTAAATTTAAGGCTGTTTTCATAATAGGCTTGAGGCTCCTCCACTAAAATATCCTTCCTTGTATTGCTTTCTTCATTAAACATCTGCCGTACCACCTCTATTTTTTCCATAAAGGCATCAATAGCCATGCGGATATTTTCAGCAGGTGAGCCTTTACCCCCTGCTTCCGAATAAAAGGACAGGGCTTTCTTTAAATCGGTTGCTATACCCAAGTAATCTACTATCAGGCCGCCTGTTTTATCCTTAAATACACGGTTTACCCTTGCAATGGCCTGCATAAGGTTATGCCCCCGCATAGGTTTATCAATATACATGGTATTAAGGCAGGGGGCATCAAAGCCTGTAAGCCACATATCACGGACAATTACTATTTTCAGTTCATCAGCAGGGTCTTTCATCCTTTCGGCTAAATCCTTCCTTTGCTGCTTTGTAGTATGGTGCTTTGATATTTCTGCCCCATCTGAACTGTTTGTGGTCATTACAACCTTTATAACGCCCTTTTTAAGGTCATCATTATGCCATTGAGGGCGCAAGGCGATAATTTCTTTATACAATTCGGCTGCAATTCTCCGGCTCATGGCCACTATCATGGCTTTACCTTCAAACACTTCCTGCCGCTTTTCAAAGTGGGTGACAATATCCTTAGCTAAGTTCTTTATACGCTCTTTGTTGCCTACAATGGCTTCCAGCTTTGTCCATTTGGCTTTGGCTAATTGTTTTTCAGTAATTTCTTCATCCTGCTCCAGTTCGCTGTCAAAATTCTCAATCATTTTCGTGCCCATGTCACTCAGGCTTACTTTGGCTAAACGGCTTTCATAATATATTTTAACCGTAGCCCCGTCTTCCACAGCGTCTTTTATATCATAGCGGTCAATATAATCGCCGAAAACTTTAGGGGTATTTATATCCGTTTTTTCAATGGGCGTGCCTGTAAACCCTATATAGGTAGCATTGGGCAGGGCATCACGCATATATTTGGCGAACCCGTATGCTATACGTGTGCCAATGGTTTCTTTATCGGCATCTTTAACGTCAAGTGTTTTGGCTTTAAAGCCATATTGTGTCCGGTGCGCCTCATCTGCAATAACTACAATATTTTTCCTCTCCGATAGTTCATCAAATACGGATTTATTGTCTTCCGGCAGAAATTTTTGAATGGTGGTAAATACAATGCCACCGCTGGCAACCTTTAGAAGTTCTTTCAGATGTTCACGGCTTTGCGCCTGAACAGGTTCTTGCCTTAATAGCTGAGCAGATGAAGCGAACGTATCAAATAGCTGGTTATCTAAGTCATTACGGTCGGTAATAACCACAATGGTAGGGTTTTGCATTTCCGGCGAGGTTATTAATTTACCCGAATAAAATACCATGCTTAGGCTTTTACCGCTGCCTTGTGTGTGCCATACCACGCCGCCCCGTTTATCTCCTTTTTCTCCGGATGCCTCAATAGACGATTTTACCGCTTTATTCACTGCATAAAATTGGTGATAGGCCGCCAATTTCTTTTCCGTAGCAATTTGTGTCAGTCCCGTCTTGGCATCTTCCCGCTTGGTTTTCTCAAATACAATAAAATTACGTGTTAAATCTAACAAAGTGGCGGCCCCTAACATACCTTTTAGCAGGGTTTCTAACTGCGGTTTAAACCGGGAAGCATCTTTTACGCCATCGGCGCTTTTCCAAGCCATATAACGGCTATAATCTGCTGAAACACTCCCTGCCCTACACTCAAGGCCATCGGAAATAATACAGGCCGCATTATATGTAAATAATGAAGGGATAATAGCTTTATAGGTTTGTATCTGTTCGTAAGCTTTACGGATACTTGCATTTTCGTCGCTGGCATTTTTTAGTTCAATAACAACAAGGGGAATGCCGTTGACAAAAAGCAATATATCCGGCCTTTTATTTTGATTGTTTTCAATAATGGTGTATTGGTTAACAACCAAAAATTGGTTATTCTCTATATTTTCAAAATCAATTAAAGTCACCTCATGACTGCGTTCGTAGCCATTTTCTTGGTAGGGTATCCTTACTTTTTCTATTAAACTCCTATGAAACTCCTCGTTATTGTGCAATAAATCGGGAGAATAAATACGCAGTATTTTTTGAATTGCTGCTTCCTGTGCATTGGCAGGTATATGTTTATTTATTTTAGCAATAGCACTGCGCAACCGGTTAATAAGTATTATCTGGCTAAAACTTTCACGCTCACAAAACAAGCCCTCTGGTGAAATATCTTTGCCATTAGCATATTCCCATCCCTGCGATTGCAAGATTTCAATCGCAGATGCTTCAATGATATTTTCAGTGATAGGTTTGCTCACTCTTTTTTCTTTTTCGGCGATATAATCTTTTTAGTTTCTTTATCAAAGTCGCTCTCAAAATTTTTATCCTGAATTACCCGGTATTTCTCATATTCTTTCTCTGCCAGTTTCTTTGCAACCTCATGACTTACTTTTCCGGCATCATGCAGTACTTTGTATTCATTAAACTGTAAAAAAGCATCCAACTTTTGCACCCAATCGGTCATTTTCATAGGTATCTGTCGCCCCGCCTGATTCTCGGCATAGTCCAGGTACATGGTTACTACCCTTTCCAATTCCTTTATTTCTTTTTCAATAAGGTAGTTTTTTGCAATACTTACATCAGTTTTCATAACCTTGCCTTTGGGCGCGTTTTTCCATGTTTGCAGACCCATGTTCGGTTTAGATGATTTTGCCCTTTCAGCAACAATTTGGGCTGCTGTTTTTCCGGTAATGGCCCAATGCAGTTTATTTTGAACCGTTTTAAAAAAGATTTGCGTTATTTCCGCATCTTTATTATAATCAATGCTGCATTGTTCGTATATATCGGTAATTTTCTGGTAAAAACGCCTTTCGCTTGCCCTAATCTCACGAATGCGTTCCAGTAATTCATCAAAATAATCTTTGCCAAAACGCTTACCCTGTTTAAGGCGTTCATCGTCCAGCACAAATCCTTTAATGATAAATTCTCTAAGCGTTTTGGTGGCCCAAATGCGGAATTGGGTTGCCTGTTTGCTATTCACCCTGTAACCTACTGCAATAATTGCATCAAGATTATAGAACCTGGTATTATATGTTTTACCATCAGAGGCAGTTGCCGAGAATTCCTCGGTAACTGAATCGGGAACCAGCTCCTTGCTATTAAAGATGTTTTTAAGGTGCAGGGAAATATTATCCGTTGAACAGCCAAACAACTCCGCCATGCGCTTTTGGGTTAGCCAGAATGTCTCACCCGAATACATTACTTCTACCCGAATGTTACCTTCCGGCGAGCTGTAAAGGATAATATCGGATGATGGAATTTTATTGGTTGCCATATTGTTGCTCAATTATATTTTCGGTGATTAGGTTCATATAGGTTCTTTTTCGTTATTTAAATTTTGCCAATCGTCCAGATC
>JAKAOA010000036.1 GCA_021823405.1 Bacteroidota bacterium
AATTTTAATAAAAAAGATTTTGACCCGTCATTTAATACAGGTGAAAATAAAACAATACGACTAAACGAGATAGCTAAAAATAAAAAACAGGATGTAGAGGCTTGTTGGATAGCAACTAATAAAGCGTATATTATAGGAGTTAAATATCTGAAACAAGATAAGAGATTCCAAAATTTAAAATAATATATTATGTGCTATAACCTTGCAGCAGAGCAGCGCATAAAGGCTTTACAGGAAAAATACGGAGTAAGGATTGATTACGACCACGCCTACTCAACCGACTTTTATCAGGTCTCAGGGTTTTCACACCCAAAATTGCCAGTATTGTCGCAGGAACACCCCAAAGGGTTTCAGTTAATGCAATGGGGACTAATCCCTTCATGGACTAAGGATGAGGAAAAAGCTAAGGAATTTAGTAACATGGCATTGAACGCCAAAGCGGAAACGATATTTGAAAAGCCAATGTTCCGTAAATCCATTATAAGTAAACGCTGCATTCTTCCGGTGGATGGCTTTTATGAATGGCGGGAGATTGCAAAGGTGAAATACCCTTATTACATCTTCCCGAAAGACGGAACCTTGTTTTCATTTGGTTGCATTTACGATACCTGGAACAATCCAGAGACCGGGGAAATAATAAACTCATTCAGTATAATCACTACCGAGGCAAACGATGTAATGGCAATGATACATAACAGTAAAAAGCGTATGCCATTAATCCTAAGCGATGAAGGTTGGCAGCAATGGATTGACCCCAAGACGACTAAAGAAGAGCTACAGGCGCTTTTAAAGCCTTCAGCTAACGAAATATTAAGCTACCACACCATTTCTAAAGACATATCCCACAGGAATCAGGATACCAATTACCCTGAAATTCAAAAAGAGGTGCTTTACCCGGAGGTAGGGCACACTTAATTATTGAATTTCTCACTTTCCGTCATTCATACGTCATTTTATTACAAGAAAAAAGCCATAAACTATTGATATACAGTAGCTTACAGCTTTTACTTCGTAGCCCGTAGGGGAATCGAACCCCTGTTTCCAGGATGAAAACCTGATGTCCTAACCCCTAGACGAACGGGCCAATTTTTTTTGGAGGTGCAAATATATAAATAATTATATAGTGGGAGATTCAATTTTAAGAGTATACCGACCACAATTGAATTTGTTAAAATTCACAATTTCAAAGCATCGGTATACCTGCTCGTACATGTATTTTGCACTGATGATGAATGAAAAGAAAAATATTCATGTCGACATGACTGCCCGCATAGAATTTTTGCTCTCGCAAAATCAGTTACGAGCAGTATTCCAAAATAAATTGACCCGGCATAGCTCGCTTTCAATTGTATCATACCTCAAAAGCAGGTAGAATCTCTGATTTCACGTGTCGCTGTACCAGCGGGAAAAAAGTTTTAAAGTCATCCTCAAAATATTTGTAACCGGTTTGAAAATCCTTTAGCGCTTCCTGTAATGGATAAAAATATTTCATCCTCCGGGACAATCCACGCAAGGCGGTTTCAATTCCGTCAATAGTCGCGTACGACGCTAACCAGTTATGCCTTATCATGTGTGATAATAGAGTTTTGCAGTCATCGGGCATTATTGGTTGATATGCGTAAAGCACGGAATATGTCCGTTTACAGAAATCTTCAAGCTTTTCGTGTGAGAAATCGCGCCAGAGCGAGGCAAGCAGGTGGTCGTATAGCATATCGGTAATTATTCCCGAAAATTTGCCATGTCTGGGTGCAAGCCGGTGAATGGTTTTCAGGTACATAGGGTGCCTATCGCAAAAGTAATCGGTATGGCGGTGGAGCAGTATTCCATTAGCTATTCCGCCGGTAAAATTCTTAAAACGACTACCTTTTACGGTATCAGCAATAAAGTTACCCACTATGAGTTCCTCATCTCCATCCGCCAGAAAGAGATGTGCCAGATAGTTCATCCGAATTCAGTTTAAAGAGGGATTTTCCGGGAATTCCGAAATCATTGAGTACTTACCGCCCATGTTGCGCAAAATTACTTTCCAAAGGTTCTTATGCTCTTTATTACCGAACAGGTAGTCGTTCTGCATGGGCGTGACAATCCACGAATTTTCCTTAAGCTCCTTGTTTAATTGGTTTGCTTTCCATCCGGAGTATCCGGCAAAAAAACGTATTTGCGCCGGAGCTATCATTTTCTCTTTAATAAGCGCTTTAAGCGTTTCAAAGTCACCGCCCATATATACGCCCGGTAATATTTCTACGCTGCCTTCCAATTTGTCTCCCAATGTATGGAGATAGAATAGTTGGTCGGAACTTACCGGACCGCCATAATAGAGCATACTGTTAAAGACGGGGAAATCATCTATCGCCTGTGCGGGACTAATGTTAAGTTTACGCCCAATAATAAATCCCATACAGCCCTTTTGGCTATACTCGGTAAGTAATATGACAGCCCTGCCGAATTCCGGACTGTCCATAAAAGGTTCAGCCAGAAGTAATATGCCTTTGTCCGGCTTAAGTTGCTTAGCAAATATTGACGAAAAATCGCTAAAATTTTCTTTCATTATTGATTATTCTTAACCTACCTCCTGTTCTTAAGGTTCATCATATCTATTGCGGCTTGTGCCGCTTCCGCTCCTTTGTTACCGGTTTTGCCTCCGCTTCGTTGTTCAGCTTGTTTTAATGTGTTTGTTGTTAAAACGCCAAATATAAATGGTATATTGTGTTTCAGATTAAGTTCCATAATACCGTGGGACACCGCTTGGGATATAAAATGAAAATGTGGCGTTTCACCTTTAATGATACAACCGAGGCATATTACGGCATCGGGCTTGCGGCTATGCTTCATCCAAAGGGCGGCAGCAGGAATTTCAAAGCAGCCCGGTACCCGGCTTATAATTATTGATTTTTGAGGTATACCACCGTTTTGCAATGTATGAACGGCGTCGCGGAGCAATTTGTCGGTAATGTCGCTGTGCCATTTTGCTACTACTATGCCTACCCTGCCGGGTGAGTTAGTAACAAGTTTTGAAATCGCGGTGCGTTTTTCAGAGCGGCTATATGCCATTGTTTTTACAATCAGTTATCCAATGTACCGCTTTTTGCTTTTGCGCGATAAAGGTATTTATCTATATCCTGCGCCTCAAGGGAGGTATGGTATTCTGTCTTGATCCTCTCATACAGATTGACCGCCTGTGAGTTATCGCCAAGCATTTCACATACAAATGCGGCTTTTTTAAGATAAATCGGGCATGTAAACGTATTGTTGCTTCTCTTCACAGCTTCGAGATAATCCTGTAACGCCTGTTCTTTATTTCCCAGTTGTAATTCCGCATCGCCCATAACACCCGTGGCATTGGGTGAGATAAGCACATCTCCGGCATTAAACTTACTAAGATAATCGATGGCTTTTTGGTAATCTTTTTTGTCGTAATAGCAAAGACCGAGATAGTAATTGGCGAGGTTGCCCGCAGGCGACCAGCTGTATTCATCTGCAATTGCTTCGAATCCTGGCGCTGTTACATCGCCGTGAATTGCCTTGTTTATGGAGTCCTGACTAAAATACATCTGCGCATGATAAATCTGGTCTTCCGCCTCCTGTTCCTGGCTTGGCAGATACCAGAACTTTATTCCAACGAGCAGAAGTATAAGTACGGCAACTACCGAGGCTGCTATTACTATAGGTTTTTTATGTTCTTCGTAGTAATTCTCAAGGCGGTCAATCCGTTCTTCTACATCGAGAGCAAAATCATTGGTTTTCTTATTAGCCATGTATACTTTATTAATTGAAACGGCAAAAATAATATTTATTTTGTTCCTTCAGCGATGGTCTTCATATTATCTTCCGGCGACTGGTCTACCAGTTTGTCATAAGGGTCGATACCGGCTTCATAAGGTTTTTCCTTTACTTTAATGTTAAATGCAGTATCTGATGATATAATGTGCTTTTTTTGTAAAAAGAGCGGTTTCATAATTCCGTTTACCGGTAGCGCAAAAACACCAATATCAATCCAGTCGTTCACTGCAACATCCTTCTCGTTTCCGGTGCTATCGGATTTCAATTTGTGAACGCTTACCTCAATACGCACATCATAATTTCCGTTGCCCTCTTTTGTCCAAGTGGCTTCTTTAACGCTACTATTATAGATGGTTATTGTTTTGAACATATCTGATAAAATGTATTTCATGCTGTCGGGTACTGCATGGTTGACATATTGCAGCCATTGCAGCGTAGTTGTATATGGCGGCTCCTGAAATTTCACCTTATCAATATAAACCCGCAATGCGCTGTCGAGATTGTATTCGCCTATATAATCTTGAAGCGCATACATTACCACGCTTCCTTTGCGGTAATAAATATATCCCTGATTTTCAACCTTGTAAAGCGGGACCTCTTTTTCCCTTTCAACACTACGCCCGCGCAGGTACATATCAAGTTCATACCGGAGGAATTTTTTCATCCTGTCCGCACCGAACTTATGTTTCATTACCATACCGGCTGAATACTGCGCCATGGTTTCATCGAGCATGGGAGCGCCCTGCACATTGCCGCCTATTACCTGATGCGCCCACCACTGGTGCCCAAGTTCATGAGCGGTAACATAATATGGATAATCTACATCTTCGGGGTCGTTATCATCAACCTTTGCAATAAATCCGATGTTTTCGGAAAAAGGTATGGTATTGGGAAATGATTCGGCAAAAGAGGCATAAGGGAATTCAAGTATTTTAACCTCATTAAATTGATATGGACCGAAATAACGCGTATAGTAAGATAGCCCGTCTTTCAGCGCCTCCATCATTCTGTCCAAATCGTATTCGTGCCCTTTATTGTAATATATGGCAAGTCGCACGTTATTCCACTTATCCTCTTTTAGCTGATATTTCGCCGAAACGAATGGGACAAAGAAGAGTATCCGGCTGCCCGATACATAATGAAAATAGTTTCTGTCGCCCTCTGTCCATCTTTTCACCAAATTGCCCGAAGTAATGGCGGTTTGGTCGGAACTTGTACTTAAGGTCGCATCGTAGCGTATCCAGTCGGCGTCATTGGAAATCATATTATTCTTTACTGCATTGGTATCATTCAATGAGGCAAACTGCTCCCTGTACGGGAGTCCGAATTTTTTTCTCTCCATGTTATCGGTGAGTTCGCCTTCCGGCTGGTATCCTATTGACGGTAAGGCGCTGCTGTTAACAAAAGTTCCATTATATACCACACCATTCGCGTCAGCTGAATTGGAAAAGCCGCGCCCGGCATACTCCATTTGCATATACATTTTAATTGAATCATGAGGTAAAATTGGTTCACTTAACCGGTAAATAAAATATCCGTTAATGCTGTCATACAAAACACGTTTAGCGGAAAGATCACCCCCGGGGGCGGTATTGATTTTCGTAAAAGTAATTAAACGCTCCCGTGCATCTGGCGACAGTAGTACATGAACTGAATCAATCGGCTTGTCTGTCTTATTCTGTAATATATAAAATCCCCGGAATGCTATTTTCCGCTGGTATGGAAAAATATCCGTATTGACAGTAAGAGCTGTAATGCGCGGCTGTGGTATATGCTCATATTTCTTATATTTCTTTTCATAAGCTACCTGTTGCCTTTCATTTTCGTAGTTCGTTGTGTAATGATTGAGAATATGAGTATTATAATAAATGTAACTTCCCGACGCCAGAAACAGAATAAATGCAGTAAAAAAGGCGAAACGCCGGATTCCGACAAAACGTTTCCTCGCTGTGTTGTATCGCTCCTTAAAGCCGGCAATAGTACCGCGCACCCAGAAAATATTAGTAAGAATGGCAAGCATTACAGCAAAACACGCCCAGTAGAATTTGAACCATAAATAACCTGTCCAGAAATGCCCAAAACCGTTCATTGCAGAATAGGGCATGCCGGGGTCGGAAGAATAAGTATTAAGATTATCATTCCAACCCAAAGAATCCATGAAGAAGATGGTAAAGAGGTAATAGGCGATTACTATAAAAAAACCAAGAAACTTTTGGTTGACCAGCGTTTGGATAAAAAGAGCAAACACGCACATCAATACAAGGTCGATAAAATCGACACCGAAAAATGTTTCCAGATATACAGGTATTTCAAAATGATAGTAGCCGAAGAATATTTGAATAATAATACCGCAGAACATTACCACCAGTAACAAAACTGCCATCAGAGCGCTTAATGCAACAAGTTTTGAGCCGTAGCCCACCCAATCAGGAACGGGCATGGTATCGTATATCTGGTTTAATTTAAGTTCCCTATCCCGCCATAGCATTTCTCCCGAATAGAAAATTATAATAATTATGAGGAAGAGCATGAAGACACCCACAAGTCCTTTTGCAAGATTGCCCGTTACCGGATAAGTATTCGTATCGTACATTTTATCAAACTGCGCACCAGATATAAACATAAACAGCATCCCGGCAAATACTATTGCTAGAAAATATGGGCTTCTAACTATATTGGTGAATTCGACTACTGCCCCGTTAATCATCCTGTACCACTCACCTTTAAATGAAAAATCCTGATGAATAGTAACGGATGAGGAAATATAAGTACCGGCTTTATCGATGGAAGCGCCCCGCTTTTTCATTACCCCCCATTCCTGACTGAACTGGTCGAACCGGAACCTTTTATATAGGACAATGAAGAGCCCAATACCTATTGTCAGCCAAATAATACGGTTATAAGCCAACACCCCTGTAAAGGGTATCAATGTTGTGTTCTTTTGGGCTACGGTCCAATAGCGTGTAAGATATCCGATAGCATTCCCGCCGAGCGGATTTAACAGTGCGGCAGTGTACTCATTACTGATTGTCTTAACAAGCTGCGCTGCTATGTTCAGTAAAATAAGAATAATAATGCTTGCTATATATACGGGAAGCATCCGCCTTGTGAGGGTTGCGAGCATAAAGAATATCATTCCCATAAACAGTAGGTTGGGAATTACAAGGGTGAAATATGGCTGTATGTAATAAATAAGATGAAATGGACCGATCTTGTCGGCAGTAAGAAAGGGCATTGCACTGCCGGCGATTAAGCCTAACGATATGCCTGACAGGGTAAAAACGGCGATAAGGCAGGAGCCGAGGAAACGGGCGCCGAGATAATCCCATTTGGAGATAGGTTTTGTAAAAAATAAGGAATGGGTATTGTATTCAAAATCACGGTAAACGGGATTTGCCACCATTGCGGCAATTATAATAATACCGAGATAATTAAGGGCAAAAGTATAGGTTGCTATCGAATAAGGAGAATTGATGAATATCTTTCCGCCGCTACCTCCTAATGAGATGTTCGCGCTGTCGAACGCTCCACCTGCTAAAATAGCGATCAGATAGGCAAAAGTAAAAAACAACCCGAAATATATGTAGGTTGCAGGACGTTTTATACGATAACGTAACTCGAAGAAGAATATCCGGAAGAACATCAGGCGGCTGTATTATTGAGGTGAGCCATTATTGAGTGAAAATAGACGTCTTTTAAGTCGGGCGGAACCTGTTCAAAACCGTCGCCCGGATTACCGGCAGCTGATACGTGAATGATTGTTCTGCCGGCAAATAATCGGGAGTAAATAACATTGTATTTCGTCTGGTAATTTGCAAGTTCATGCTTATCTATCGTTTTTTGCCAGATAAGCCCTTTTACTGAATCAATGGATTTTACTGGATCACCGGTGAGCAGCAGGTTACCTTTATATATTATAGCCATGTTACTGCACAGGTCGCTTACATCTTCCACAATATGAGTAGATAATATGACTACAACATTCTCACCTATCTCTGACAATAAGTTTAGAAAGCGATTTCTCTCTGCCGGGTCAAGACCAGCTGTTGGTTCATCAACTATAACCAATTTCGGATTCCCGAGCAACGCCTGCGCTATTCCAAAACGCTGTTTCATACCACCTGAAAACGTTCCCAGCTTCCTTTTACGGGCATCGAAAAGATTGGTCTGCTGTAAAAGATTTTTTACTGATTCCTTTCTTTCTTTTGAATTGGTTATGCCTTTCAGCATAGCAAGGTGTTCCAGCATTTCCTGCGCTGTAACTTTTGGATACACCCCGAATTCCTGTGGAAGATAACCCAATATTTTACGAACCTCCTTTTTGTTCTTAAGAACATCAAGGTCACCTAAAAATACAGTTCCTGTATCGGCATCTTGCAGTGTGGCAATGGTACGCATAAGCGATGATTTTCCGGCGCCATTCGGTCCGAGCAGACCAAACATACCTGAAGAAATTTTAAGTGTAACTCCATTCAGTGCCTTCACTCCATTGGAATATGTTTTGCTCAAATTCTCAATTTTTAACTCCATGATAATGAATAAAATTTTAATAGATTAAACAAAAGTATTAAATTCTAATTTGTGTCATTTCCGCTTGCGACTTCGAACCTTTTATTTCTAATTACAGGGACAAAGATATATATATTTTATAATACCTTGTATAACATAGTAATAAAGTAAATTATAATAGCAAGCTGTAAAATCAAATATTACAGTGACTTCGCTTGGATTTTCCAAAGTGCGGAAATTCAGTTATAGTCGATTTACTCAAAACAGTGTGAATAGTTGAATACCCTTCTCAAGCGGTTAATAGTTTAATACGAAAATGTAATAATTTTAAAATGGCAGTCAACATGTTTACTTGATATGTTTATCAATATCGGAGATATTATGCACCCCCTATCGGAAAAACCACCTTAAAACCCAAATTCCTGCCCATATTATAAATTCCCATTGATTGTTGCGTTACAGCTACCGGCACTCTGTTGTAAGCAAGAAAATAACCATTGTGACTTAAATGGTCAACGTAAGCAAGGTTGGTAAGGTTGGTGCAGTTTACATAAAAAGAACACAACACCTTGCCTGTTCTGCAGTTCACAAAATTAGTTCCCAGCCCGGCATTGAACAAGGTATATGGTTGTGACGGAAGTTCTGTAAATAAGGCGCTGTAAATATTGTTTTGCGCCCAATATTTGGCAAGTCCGGCTTCAAAATATGTACCGCGTAGTATTGAGCGATTATTATCGGTAAGTTTGAATTTAACTTGTGAAGTCAACCGTGGCGCTGGCGTAAGAGGTATATGTTGAGTTGAATCAGTTTGGTTCGGTAAAAAAGTATAGATACAGGTGAATCCATTATCAACTTCAATCCATTTGGTTGCAGCAGGATGGATATTAAAGTAGGCGGAAATTCCTGTTATTATGGCGCTGTTTGAATTATACTGATATACCGGAAAGCCCTGCGCTACAGAGTCAGTTCTATCGGTGAAAATGAAATTATAAATATAATTAAAGAAGCCATCAGCTTCAAAATTCACATCCTTACCGTTATTGCCATAAATAAGGTCTGTTTCATAACCCTGTTCGGCCTTTAGGTTAGGATTGCCAATTATATAGGCATTTGCACCGTTATTTATGGTATTTGACGTCAATTCTTCAATGGATGGTGCCCTGTAACTTTTTGCAAGATTCAATTTTAGATAATTATTGTCCGGCAGTTGTAACGACGCTCCTAAACTCGCTGAAAAACCATTATACATAGCGTTTACGGACGGGTATTCGGTGTATGCCCCTGGCGTACCGGCGGGTACTTCCTGCTGCTGATGCGTATAGGGATAAATCAGATTCGTTGACCGGGCAGAGATACTGCGGACATCATACCTTATTCCTCCGCTTACAGTAATCTTTTTGAAATCTTTCTCCAGAATGGCATATCCGCCGCCTTCTATGTCTGTATAATTAGGCAGATATGGAAAACCGATATAAGGGAAAGGAGGAGTAATATTATTTACATCAAACTCATATAGCCCATTTGTTCCAGCGGTAAATTTCAATCCGGAATTATCACCAACTACCTGATATTTTATGGAGTATGGTATGTCATGCAGGGTAACATTAAAGAATGGGTAATAACCAGTGTCTATTTCCTGCCGCTGGCTTTGGGTATAACCGAAATCGGCTTCCAAAGAGCCGTTACCGATATTAATTCGGTTTTGCCACCAGGTCGTAGCGTGGTCGAGTACCTGATTTCCGGCAAAATTCGGATTGTAGGAAAGATAGTTTGTGTTATTTGGAAAAAATTGCCCGTTCTGCGGATAATCAAAAGCAAATTGTCCTGTGGCGCTGTCACGGTTGCCGTCGGGCACTTCCACATCTCTATGCAGAATACTGAACGACAGACGGCTATATCCCCATTTTCTGCTGATACCAATCATACCTCGCACAGCATCTTGATTATACGCCGTACCCCATACATAACCATCCTTTGGGTCCCAATAGCAATGGGCTTCTTCGGCGCTTGCCCTGATGTCCCAGACGAAACCATTCTCGTTGCCCCCAACATCCTCTGACGTACCAATCATACCGTTATTTGTTTGATATTCTGCGAGTACACTGCCTCGAACTGTTCCTTCTTCTGCAACCGGTTCCGATTTGAAACTCACCACCCCCGCTACAGCATAATTCCCATATTGGAGCGATGCAGGTCCTCTGATAATTTCGGCACCGTAAACTGAATATGGGTCAATCAGGATACCGTGCTCGTCTCCCCACTGCAGGTCTTCCTGTATCTCTCCGTCAAACAGTGTCAACACCCTTAAATAACCAAGTCCGTTTATTTCGGGTTTAGAAATACCGGGACCCTCGGTTATTTCATTAAGTCCCGGTTGATTGGCTATAGCATCTATTATGTTATTAGAAGTTTCTTGCAATATTGCTTCATGTGTAACAACAGTTACAGGAACAGGAGAACGCAACAAACTGGTAGAGTTGCCAAGTGAGGTTATTACAATTTCATTTGCAGAGGATGAGGTTGGAATCAGTGTAAAGTCCATCATCATATTACCATCGATAAATGTCTGTTTATGAATGGTTGTAAAACCGAGCATCTTAACTTCTACCTCTTGTTCGCCTTTAGGAAGGTCTGTAATTTTGTATTTACCGTGCAGGTCGGACGTGGCGCCAACGTTAAGTTGTGGAAGGAATATGGCCGCGCCCGGAACGGGCTGTCCATCGGAAGAGCCAGTAATTGTTCCGTGCAAGGATTGAGCTATTGACGAATTTATAATCATTATGGAGAAAAGTATAACACCTTCAATATGTTTTATAATGTTCATTATTATGGAATTTTATTTTTTTAAGAGTGCAAAACTATTGCAGCATTACAAGCTCCGCAATACAAGAAATATAGTAAAACCATACCATTTAGAGAGTATTCAGCCCGTCAATCGTGATAATGTGACCTGCACCGCTAATTTAAAATACCCGATTCAGGGTATTTAATGTCATTTAATTTATTTACTTTTGTTCCGTAAAATCGGTTGACTGATGATGGATAAAATAAATATTACCGTTGCCGGCAATAACTATCTTTTCAATCGGGGATTAAAAGCCCTTATTGAGGATGGTAAGGACTTTATTCTTGTCTCGGAAGCGGAAAATGAAAAAGAACTGTTTGAGCAACTTGCGCTGAATTATCCAGGAGTTATTATTTTAGACCTGTCGTCTCAAGCATTTAATGCAGAAAGCATAACGCAAATAAAGATTATCAGCCCATCCGTTCAAATACTCGCTTTTAACTTGCCGCAGCCCGGTTCATCAATATATAAATTGCTCGACCTTGGTATTACAAGTTACTTGATGGTGCATTGCGATAAAAATGAAATTACGGAAGCTATTTATAAAACAGCGAAAGGAGAACGATTTTTATGCGGACAGATAGTTAACACCCTTATTAATTGCAGAAAAGGGGAAAGGTCGGCTGATTGTCCCGGATATGCTTTCTGTCACGGCGTAAATCTTAGTGAACGGGAAATGGAAATAATTAAATACATTGCCCAAGGGTATTCCAATCGTGAGATAGCAAATAACCTGTTTTTAAGTATTCATACGGTTACCACCCATCGTAAAAACATAATGAGTAAACTCGGTATTAATAATACTGCCGGAATTGTTATGTACGCTGTTCGCAAGCAATTAATTTCGGCAAATTAATACTATATTTTCAAGATAGATTTACCACTTAAAGTAAGCGATTGGCTTGTACCGGTGAATTTTGATCGATATTCATCAGATATTCTTTAGCATAAGGCCCTTCGCAAAAAAGAACATCAACAATGCTCATATTGGCAAGAAAGCCATGTTTCTCCTCAAAAACCTGATGATATTTATTTAGTTTAATATCCGGTTGTTTACCATTGGCAGCATAGAACCGATAATCAGGAATGTCGTGGTAGGTTTTGTGATACTTCTCGGTGAAAGTTAAACCGGCGGAGCCATGCAGGTTACCCTGTCTTATCCCAAGGCATTTGCAGATAACCCCGAATAGCTCTGTATTCCAGTCAAGAAGGAAGTCAGGACGGTATTTTCCCATATATAACGGATATAAATTCTCTTCATAAAATTCAAAATAAGGTGAACGTCTATATGCGGATTCAAATGACCGCCAATGAATCTTCTGCCATGGAGAATCATAACATATCTTAACATCTTTAATGATTAGCCGTTTGGGTAAATTTTGAGATACGGATAAATTCGATTTATGAACTGGTATGACGAGCTTCTGTATTCCGTTCGGACTATATATATGGCACCTGTTATATAAAAACTGTTTATGATAATATTCCTGAATTTCCCATACGATTTCCTCGTATTTCACGAATAAAGCGAAATGGCTGACCGGAGCGAGATATGCTACCGGAAAAATGGCTGATGACATCGTGCAATTTACTTATAAACAAAGTAACTCCAATAAAGTTCTTTTATGCTTATTTTTCGCCAGCTTCGGTGGATATCCGCCTACGACCGGCTAACCGAGCTTTAGCCGCCGCACCAAAAGCAGGGAGCAACGAGATTATAATAATGAAAATGGTGACAAGGGTAAAATGCGTCTGAATGAAACCATTGGTTCCGAGTAAGAACCCTACCCACAGAAAAGTATTTATCCAAAGCATACTACCGGCGATACTAAAGAGAATGAAGCGGCGATACGTCATTGTACCGACTCCGGCAACAAATGGAGCGAATGTTCTTATAATCGGAACAAACCGGGCGATGATTACTGTTTTCCCGCCATGTTTTTGATAGAAAGCATGAGTGCGTTCAAGATAATCCTTCCTGATATACCGCAGGTTCATGCCAAATACTTTAGGACCGATAAAACGCCCTATAAAGTAATTTGAATTATCGCCCGCAAAAGCAGCCAGCAGAAGGATCCCTGCTAGTGAGTAAATGTTTAGAACGCCAAGCCCACTCGCAATAGTCCCCGCCGCAAATAATAGAGAATCGCCTGGCAGAAATGGCGTTATTACCAACCCGGTCTCGCAAAAAATAATTACAAAAAGGATCAGATATGTCCAATCCTGATATTCCACCACAAGAAGTTTTAACGTACGGTCCGCGTGAAGGATAATATCTATCCAATGTTTAATAAATTCTATCATAGGTCTGTCAAAAGTAGCTTATATTTTCGGAATAAGAAATTCCCGTTTTTTATTTTTATAAATCTCCGGTTATATATTTTCATCCTTAATCTTAACCCCTCAAATATTTTACAGTACATTCAAAACCTCCATAATTAAGATAATTGTCCGTTACCTGACACTCTTAATTCTTACCTTTGCAGCATAATTTTGAATACAATTACATATATCGGCGAGCACCTTGCGTGGGGCGATACAGGCAGATTTTTCGTATATCTATCATTTGCTGCTGCCTTAGTTTCCTCATTCTCCTATTTTAATTCTGCCCAAACAGACGAATTGGAAAACGGTTCGTGGAAGAAACTCGGACGACTCGCATTTCGTGTTCATTCACTTGCCGTAATTGGAATTATGGCTACCCTTTTCACTATGATTTTCCGCCATTATTACGAGTATTACTACGTGTGGGAACATTCAAGTAACAGTATGCCAAAGCGTTATACCCTTGCATGCTTCTGGGAAGGTCAGGAAGGCAGCTTTTTACTTTGGACATTCTGGCAGGTATTAATCGGAAATGTATTGATTTTTACTGCCAAGAGATGGGAATCGCCCGTGCTATCAATCATTTCACTTGTACAGACCTTTCTTGCCTCTATGCTTCTGGGTTTTTATGTATTCGGATGGAAGATTGGAAGCAACCCTTTTACGCTCTTGCGCGATACACCTGACTTTGCCGGACTGCCTTTGTTCAATATAGCCGATTATGCCTCAAAATTAGATGGCCGCGGACTTAACCCATTGCTACAGAATTATTGGATGACAATACACCCCCCTACCCTATTTCTGGGATTTGCGTCAACTGTTGTGCCTTTTGCCTACGCCATGTCCGGTTTATGGAAAAAGAAGTATGGTGATTGGCAGGTTGAGGCGCTGCCATGGACATTTTTTGGTGTAATGATACTTGGTACCGGTATATTGATGGGAGGAGCTTGGGCTTATAAGGCGTTAAGTTTTGGCGGATTTTGGTCGTGGGACCCGGTAGAAAATGCTTCACTTTTCCCTTGGCTTACACTTGTCGCAGCCGGGCATGTGATGATAATTTATAAAGCGCGTAACAATTCAGTTCTCTCAACACTGATTTTTCCGATACTCACCTTTATTCTCGTCCTCTACTCCACCTTTCTGACCCGGAGCGGTATATTGGGCAATACTTCAGTGCATTCATTTACCGATATGGGCATGTCCGGTCAGTTACTGATTTACCTGTTATTCTTTTTGTTCCTTGCCTTATTGCTTTTTGCCTTGAACTGGAAATTATTGCCGCGTGATAAAACGGAAGAGGAGTTATGGAGCAGAGAATTCTGGATGTTCCTCGGTGCAATTGTTCTGCTTATGTCCTGCTTTCAGATAATTATATCCACGTCGATTCCCGTAACGAACAAAATTTTCGGACTTAATCAGGCGCCTCCTGCCGATAGGATAAGATTTTACAGCCGTTGGCAAATTCCCTTTGCAATTATGTTGCTACTAATGGTGGCGACAGGATTATACTTTAAGTTTAAGAATACGGATATGAAGCAGTTTTGGAGTATGATACGATTGCCGCTAATCATATCTGTAGTTTTAGGTACAGCATCGGTTTTCTTTCTGAAAGAAACAAACGTATTTTACATTTTGCTCCTCGTTATTTGTTGGTTTGCAGCAATTTCCAACTTTCATTATTGGATAAAAGCTAAAAAAGCAGTTTTGAAAAAAGCAGGCGCTTCCTTTGCTCATTTGGGTTTTGCGCTTATCATAATGGGGGCGCTGATATCCACCTCGAGAGAACAAGTAATCTCACAGAACAGTTCCGGTAAAAATATCGAATCGCTTGGCAAGGACTTCTCCAACGAAACCAACATTCTGCTCACCAAAGGCGACACGCTTACGATGGGCGATTATTATGTAACATATACAGGCAAGGAAAGAATAGGTCATAATGTACTATTCAATATCCAATACATGAAAAAGGACGAAAAAGCACACAGATATTTGCCGTGTTTTACACTTAGACCGCTTGTACAGATTAACGAACAAATGGGGAACGTAGCGGAACCATCCACCCATCATTTTCTTACAGAAGATATTTACACGCACATTACCTACGCCGACCTTTCAGATATAAGTAATGACAGCACGGGCGGAGGATTCGGCGCCGCTAAAACGCAAATGATTAAGGTTGGCGATACCGTTTTTTCTTCAAACAGTATAATACGTTTAACTGCTCTTGATACCCATATTGATAAGGTAACAAGCCACCTAAAAGCAAATGATATTGCTGCCGGTGCTGTTCTTAAAGTAACGGATGTGAATGGTAAGGTATATACCTGTGAACCTATTTATGTTATCAGTAATAATATGGTTAAATCGATAGATGCAGAGGTGCCCGAGCTTGGATTAAAGTTTTCCTTTACCGGTATTAATCCTGATACGCACAAGCTGGAAATATCGTTTGCCGAATCTAAAAAGGGCGGAAGGGATTTTGTAGTTATGGAGGCAATGGTATTTCCATTCATAAATATCCTTTGGATAGGTTGTATGATTATGGTTTTAGGAACGATACTGGCAATAATACAACGGATACAAAAACTGAAAGCAAGTCACAAAGATTCCGCCGGTGAACTTGCCGGAAACGATAAAGGTTTGAATTGACAAAGCATGACGAATCGTCCGAAAATTGTTCTGATAGGTTCAGGCAATGTGGCTACTGTGATAGGGTTGGCTCTTCGGAGTAAAAAGTGTCCCATTATTCAGGTGTACAGTAAAAACAGGATTACTGCTAAAAAGCTATCGCTATTATTGCACTGCCCTTTCACCTGTGATCTCAAAGAAATTGCCCCGGATGCCGACCTCTATATTATTGCTGTAAAGGATGACGCCATCCGGAACATTGCATCACGTTTACGGCTGAAAAACAAAACGGTTGTACATACTTCCGGCAGTGTATCCATGGATGTTTTAAAGCGTATTTCCGTCAATAATGGGGTTCTTTACCCCGCACACGGATTTAATAAGAGAGAAACCTTTAAAAAAAATATTCCGTTTTGTATTGAATCCAGTAATAACGTTGTTAAACATCAATTGGAAAATATTGTAAAACAGCTGAAAGGAGATATTTACCATATGGATTCCGCCCACAGGGCTGTGCTGCATCTGGCTGCTGTCTTTGCCAATAACTTTGCAAATCATCTTTGGGCAGTTGCGGAGAGAATAATATCGGAAGCCGGAATTCCTTATCCATTGCTCGTTCATCTGATTGAAGATAATATTGATAAACTGAAAAAGAGTAAACCATCGCAACATCAGACAGGACCCGCGATACGAGGAGACAGGAAAGTAATGAAACGCCAAGAGGAGATGTTAAAGAAATATCCACCTCCGTATCTCACTTTATACAAGCTGCTTAGCAAAAGCATACAGGAATATGAAAGATAAAAATTTTAAGGAACGGCTTCGTAATGTGAAGGCGATGGTATTTGATGTAGACGGGGTCCTTACCGACGGAAAACTACTGCTAATGCCAGACGGAGAACTGGTGCGGGTAATGAATATACGAGACGGGATAATAATGAAAATGGCAGTTAAAAAGGGGTATCATTTATGTATAATCACAGGCGGCAATAACCAAGCTGTTAAGCAACGCCTGAACCGTCTCGGCATCTCACATGTCTATCTTAAAACAGAAGCTAAATGGGATGCCTTGAAAGAATTTATCGCCTTACATAAAATAAAACCTGAAGAGGTTCTGTTTATGGGCGACGACTTGGTGGATTTCGATGCAATGACTCAAGTAGGCGTTCCCGTATGCCCACGTGATGCCGTAGCAGAAATAAAAAATATCAGTATTCACATATCTGCATTTAAGGGCGGAAAAGGATGTGTAAGGGATATTATCGAGCAGGTGATGAAGGTACAAGGTAAATGGAATCCGCCCTTTAAATTCTAACGATTGGTTGGTTTTACCTCTGTACGATTACAAGACAATCGTTCAATTTATCGTGTAACGCCTGGCTCTGCTTTGTCCATCCTGCCATCATGTAACCGATGAGAAGAGTCATAGCAGAGATAATTTTGCCCGCATATCTGCCCGAAGCCCTCCAGAACGACAGACGTTGTCCGTTGATGTCAATTACTTTTATACCAATTGCAATTTTGCCCGGTGTTGCCTGATGTCTGGATGATTCCCAGGTGGCAAAATAAAAGTAGGTAAAAAGCGCTGAAAATGTGTTAATAAGCGAAATGATTAGAATATCGTTCGCCGGTAGTATGGGTATCTGTTCGTTTGATTGAATCGCCTGTAGTACATGATTAAAGTAATTATTATATGCTGCCGGCATAAAAATGAACTTTATCGGGGAGAGTATGATTGAGACAAGAACCATATCTAATATCCAAGCGACCAATCTTCGCCAAAACCCTGCATAGATAAATTGCACGGTAGCCGGTTCCATTATCGGTTCCGGATGGATGATAACGCAGCCGGCGATTAAATCATGTAATGCTTGCTTCTTCTCCGTCCAACCCGCCAGAAGGTAACCAATCATAAATATAGCGCCGGAAAGTATCTTACAAAAGTTCCTGGCGAGTGCGGTTCCAAATGAGATGCGCTCTCCGGCATAATTTTGTACCCTTATCCGCACTGATAGTTTACCCGGCGTTGCCTGATACTTCGATGATTCCCAGAAAGAATAATATAGGATGACAATAACGGTTTGACAAGTGGCATAGATAGTTAATTCAATAAAAATATTCTTTAATATCAGTGCATAAGCCATTGGGTCGCCCTCTTGAAATAAAGTATTCATCCCAGGCGGTAACTTGCTGGAGAGTTCGATGAATTCCCAAAGCGCAGAATAGCGCAGAAAAAACACCGAGAGTGGCAAAAGCAGAATATTCAATATTGTAATATCGATAATATAAGCTGCAAAACGTCTCCAAAATCCGGCATACCGTATTATTACGGACTGATTTCCGGCTTCAGGGTTAAACGCCGGTGATGTAATGTCTTCCATATCAGGGTATAATTAGGTAAAATGAAATATGATTTTCAAACTGTAAATATATATTTTTAAATGAACTAATAACATCAGATAAATCATTTAAACGAAAATAACACATCATACTTTTCACGTTGGTCTCACTAATGGTAAATCAGCCCGATTTGATTTACTCAAAAGTAAAATCATCTGCTTCTTGCGCCATAAACGATGAAAGTTAGAACATCATTAGAACGCCTCTAATGCTTCGGCAACAACAAAAGTACTGCCTCCTATGAATACAAGGTCATTCTTATTGGCTGTTTTTAGGGCTGCGTTTAACGCTTGTTTTACCGAACCAAAACATTCACCATTTAGTCCAAAAGCAGAGGCGCGCTCTGCTAAAGTGTTCACTTCCAACGCCCTTGGTATATTAGCTTTACAGAAATAATAATGGGCATTCTTAGGCAACTGCGCCATTACACCGCCTGTATCTTTATCATTTACCATGCCAAATACGAAGTGCAATTGTTCGAATTTCGTTCTATTAATTTGATTCACAACCTCGCGGATGCCCGCTTCATTATGCCCTGTGTCAGCTACAGTCAAAGGTGAGTTGCACAATACCTGCCACCTGCCTAATAAGCCCGTTTGAGTAACTACTCTTTGCAAGCCATCTCTTGTTGCAGATTCGCTAATCCGCTTCAGTTCCGGATTTCCTGTAATACCTATATTATTCAAGACATCCACGGAAGCGAGAACAGTAGGTATATTCTTTAGCTGATACATCCCAATTAATTCAGATTCAATGTCTTTTAAATACAATATATTATTTTTGAAAATATCCATACAAAGAACAGGTTTTCGACCTTTTTCACAGTTCCTTACATTTTCGGCTTTATATATCTTATCTGCAATGGTTATTACGGAGTCGCATTCTATTGCTTTATTAAGAAACACTTTCTCTGTTTCTTGATTGGACTCCCCTATTACCACCGGGGTTCGCGGCTTTATAATTCCGGCCTTTTCACCGGCTATCAACGGTAAGGTATCACCTAAAAATGTAACGTGGTCGAAACTGATATTAGTAATAACGGAAAGCAGTGGATTGATGATATTGGTTGAATCAAGGCGACCGCCTAAACCCGTCTCGATAATGGCTATTTCGCACTTTTTTTCTGCGAAGTGATAGAATGCCATTGCTGTGCTAACTTCGAAAAATGAGCAATCCATGCTTCCTATAAGGACTTTATATTTATTCACAAAATCTCCCACATCCTGCTCCGAAATGGGCATCCCGTCAATTTTTATACGCTCCCTGAAGTCCTTCAGGTGGGGCGAAGTATGCAAACCCACCCTTTTATATCCGGCGCATTGGAGAATGCTTGCAAGATAGTGCGATACGCTTCCTTTCCCGTTAGTGCCGGCTATATGTATAGTTTTTATTTTATCCTGCGGGTTGTCCAATTCGCGGCATAGCGCTGTGATGTTACCCAGTCCCGTTTTATAGGCAGCGGCTCCTGTACGCTGAAATACGGGGAGGCGGTCATACAAGTAATTTATAACCTCCTGATAACTGTTAAGGTTCGGTTCTGACATATCCGGGTATGGCATTTTAGGAGGTCAAAGATACAAGGGGAAAGTGAACCAGGTGATACATAAATAACAAAAATGAGGTTGCAATACGACTATATGTTTTAACTTTGTTGGCAATGAAACCGGATAACGGAAACGATACCATAACAGCGCTCTCAACCCCAGAAGGTAAAGGAGCAATAGGGGTAATACGGATGTCGGGACCCGATGCCATTCGCATAACCTGTAAATTATTACCATCGCTCGATTTAAGTATCGCAAAATCGCATACTCTTCATTTCGGAACAGTTAAAGACGGCATGGAAATTGTGGATGAGGCAGTGGTCGGTCTTTTTCGCAGCCCATCTTCTTTCACTGGTGAAGATGTGGTTGAGATTTCGTGCCATGGTTCTCACTTTATTATTTCAAAGGTTATGTCACTTCTCATAAAATACGGCGCCCGCACCGCCAGACCGGGTGAGTTCACGCTGCGCGCTTTTCTAAACGGCAAATACGACTTAACGCAGGCGGAAGCCATCAGCGACCTTATCGCAGCGGAGACAGAAGCGGCGCATCAAATTGCCGTTAAACAGATGAGGGGTGGTTTTTCGGGAGACCTTAAGAATATCCGACAAAAATTGATTGAATATGCTTCATTGCTTGAGTTGGAACTGGATTTCGGTGAAGAGGATGTGCAATTCGCAAACCGTAAAGAACTTAAAGAACAACTACAGGATATAATATCCGACATTAACCGGTTGACAGATTCATTCCGACTTGGCAACGTGATGAAAAGAGGTGTTTCTGCAGTAATAGCAGGAAGACCTAACGCCGGTAAGTCAACTCTCCTGAATGCCCTTTTGAACGAGCAGAAAGCGATAGTAAGCGATATACCCGGAACAACTCGCGATGCTATCGAATCAACTCTTGTAATAGAGGGTATTGCCTTCCGACTTACCGATACGGCAGGTATAAGAGATACTACCGATTATCTGGAAAAACTCGGAGTAGAAATGACCATGCAGACTATAGAACAGGCGCATATTGTAATCTACCTTTGGGATGCGGCAGAAATAACGACTGAAGAGGCGGAACGGGATATTGAAAAAATTGGTAAGAATGGTAACGTTAAAATAATAAGGGTTGCCAATAAAATGGACTTAAAACCCATAATGGGCGATACAGGAGACGCCATACCTGTTTCAGCAAAAAAAGGTGAAGGAATAGGTAAACTTAAAGAACAGCTTAAAAAAATGGTTCTTGACCTGAACTACAAGGAAGAATCAACGGTGGTTACAAACGCACGTCATTATGAAGCGCTGGTAAATGCCAACGATTTCTTGAAAAAAGGGTTGGAGGGATTGGAATCGAACCACTCCGGTGAACTCGTTTCCTCCGATATACGCAGCGCGCTCTACTATATTGGTTTAATAACAGGCGAAGTAACTACCGACGACTTACTCGCCAATATCTTTGGAAGGTTTTGTATCGGAAAGTAAAAGACGCAAAACAAACCGATAATAAACACACAAAAGAGATAAGAGGGCCTATTTCTCAAATCAGGAACTAACCACCTGGATTAAGGAAGTCCGAAAAAAGACGCCTAAAGAGATTGAAAAAGAGCATGAAAATTACTTAAAAAGAAAAGGCAGGTCTATTACCTGCCTTTTATGAATGAATGAAGTTTGACTGCCAGATACGCTATACTATACGTCTATAATAGCGAATGTAAGATGATGTAATTACACGTCTGTATAACTGCAAAAGTATGACTTACTTTGCCTGTTTCCGTTTTGGTTACGGCGTCGAATGCTTTGGAGGCATAACATCCCTCCCTTTCCCTGACTTTTTACCAATATTTCTACTTGGTAAACCTGCTTTATTGCCTTTCTTAGACATTAAAGTAATGTTTTGAATCTGACCCTACTATTAACAGGTTTCAGATTCCTGCAACTTTTAAAGTGTTGTAACTCGTAATACAAAGATATAATTTTTTCACACCTTTATTGACTATCTTTGCATCTGTATTTAAAGAATAATTATTATGACCCACATAGCGATAGACACAAGTAAAAAAGAAGCCAAACTATTTTTGGAGTACGCAAAAACATTAGCTTTTGTTACCTTCTACGATAAACCTAATAGTACCACCCTCAAAGCTATGAGGGAAGCAAAAAAACATAAAAGCAAAAGGCACGGCAGTGCAAAAGAACTCATTTTGTCTCTTAATAAGTAGCGGCTTTGTTTTTTCTGCACACTTCCAAACAGTTTGAGAAGGACTATAAATTATGCCGAAAACGGGGCTACAAACTTGATTTAATTCATATCGTTTTTGAGCACCAGAT
>JAKAOA010000037.1 GCA_021823405.1 Bacteroidota bacterium
CGATCTATAGCGCCTCTATCTGCAAACGCTCCGGATTTGCCCGCGCTATTTCGAGCGTCTGTACGCCGATAGAGCCCGTAGAGCCCATTATTGCTATATTTTTCTTTCCGTTTTGTTTCATCGGGAGATTACAAATCTAATATTTAATTTAAAGAGCCGGCTGCTAAACGCCAGCCAATAAAAATTTCAGCTCTGCCGAATATGAATGAAAATGCAAAACATTCATTGTCGGTATAACCACACCGCACAGGTATTTTACTTTGCCCCACCGCTATAGCTAACGCGGCACGCGTTCGCAAAAACACTTACGAGCAGCATAAATAGGTAAACTATGATAGTAGAAACGGAACAGCACATTTGTAAAATAACAATGGCTCCCGCAGAGTTCATTTATTTTAGCAGGTTAGCCATCAAAAATTTAAGAGCGTCTTCACTGCGTCCTGTATCCAACAGCTTTTTGGCTTCCGTGTATATGTCCTCTTCGTTGTCGTATTTCCGGTTCGGTTTATAATCCTTTAGTTCGCTTTCGGTTGGCAGGTGGGTTACATTCCCCAGCTTACCCAAATCGTTTCCTGTGAGTATTTTGCTGTTCTTTATCCTTTCCGGCAAAGCGTCAATTCCTATCCCCAGATTGCGCCCCGGTTGAGCGAGTTCGAACAGATTGGCGCCCGAGGCGCGGCAATACCAGTTACCGCCCATACGCCCTACAAGGTCTATTTTATTCGGATCTATTTTGTTCTCCGAATCGAGCACATCACGGCTGACATGTATAAGCGCTATTTCGCATATTATCAGGTTTGCGGCTCCGCCTTTGTCGCCCATCTCTTTTACTTCCAGAACCTTGCACTCTATCTGCACCGGCGATTCTTTTACCCTGAACGGGCGTACCTTTACCGATGGTATGGCGGTAAAACCGGCTTTAACAAATTCGTTTACATCTTTCGGATATTCCGCGCTGGCTAACGACGCCTGCTGTACCATGCTGTACGATACCACATTGATAACCGCTTCGGGTACTTTCTTCACATTATTGTAAGAATGTTTTGTGGTGCCTTCGCGTCCGGAGCGCGCCGGAGAGAATATTACAATTGGCGGGTTGCTGCCAAAGGCGTTGAAGAAGCTGAATGGAGCAAGGTTCGGCTGCCCGTTTTCATCTATTGTGCTGGCGAAGGCGATAGGTCGCGGCGCTATAGAACTTAACATATAATGATGAAATAGTGGCTGCGGGGTGTCGTTCGGTGAAATGGTAAGCATATTATTTCTGATGATTTTGTTTCAGATTGGGTTAGTTATTTGAGAACAAGACGGGTGCCGAGGTTCGAATTGATTAATTCATTAATTTTATTGGCGTTACCTATAATCACTTTGTAAACGCCGTTACGTATTGCCTCCCATGAGTTATCAAGTTTCGGAATCATTCCTTTGGAAATTACTCCGCTGCTTTTCAACAACATATATGATTCCGGGGTGATAACGGGGATAACCGAATTCTCGTCTTTCGGGTTCTGTAAAACACCGTCTTTTTCAAAACAATAGATTAATGTTACTTTAAAGGTTTTGCATAACGCCTGCGCCAAAGCCGAAGCGATGGTATCGGCATTAGTATTAAGCAGTCCGCCGTTGGAAGCAGCTGTAATGGGCGCTACCACAGGGCATATATCCTTGTCAAGCATACCCGCCCAGCGTTCTACCGGAATTTCGGAGGTTATTATGTCGCCGACGTAACCGTAATCGATTGCTGTGCCGGTTCGTTTTCTGGCGGGGATAAGATTCAGGTCGGCGCCGCATATTCCGAGCGAACTGTTGCCAAGGCGGTTCAGTTTCCCAACGATGGTTTTGTTCACCAGCCCCGCATATACCATAGTTACGATTTTAAGGGTATCCTTATCCGTTATTCGTTTCCCGTCAACCATTTTTGCTTCTATACCAAGACGTTCGGATACTTCTGTGGCGATTTTACCGCCCCCGTGTACCAGTATTTTAGGAAACGGTATTTTACTGAATTTTTCGAGAAAAAGGTCCATGTCTTTTTCGTCATCAATAACGTTGCCGCCGACTTTTATGATAAAGAGTTCTCTCAAATCGCTTTGTTTTCAATCAGTTTCTTCATTACAATCGCCGCGGAATATAGCCGGTTTTCGGCTTGAAGGCGGATTAAACTTCGTTTGCCATCCAGCAGTTCATCGGGCAATTCTACGTTTCTGCGCACAGGCAGGCAGTGCATTATAAACCGGGCATTGGCAGCATGCATCTTCTTTTCATCCAGCAGCCAGTCCTCGCTTACAACGGGCGTTTGTCCGTAAGGTTCGTATGCCGACCAGTTCTTCACATACACGAAATCAGCATCCTGTAACGCCTTTTGCTGATTGTACTCTACCGGTATTCCATCTGCAAATTCAGGAGCGAGTTCGTAGCCCTTTGGATGCGTAACGGTCAGATTCATACCGAGGGCTTTCATCCACTGACAAAAGGAGTTGCTCACCGCCTGCGGGAGCGCCTTTATATGAGGAGCCCAGGTAAGAACGATTTTCGGTTTCGTCGATTTCGACATCTCAATAATTGTGATGCAGTCCGCAAGGGATTGGAGGGGATGCAGGGTAGCCGACTCCAAGCTTATCACCGGAACGGTTGAATACTTTATGAGTTGTTTCAGCACATGCTCGCTGTAGTCCTCTTCCCGATTTGTCAGCGTTGGGAAACAGCGTATTCCGATTATATCGAAATAGGAACTTAAAACCATTGCGGCATCCTTGATATGTTCTGTTTTGTTGCCGTTCATCACCGCCCGGTCATTCCATTCCAATGCCCAGCCCTCTTTGTCTAAATTCATTACCATAACCTGCATCCCAAGCATTTGCGCCGCCTTCTGCGAGCTCAACCGCGTTCGCAAACTCGGATTAAGGAATAACAGTCCGATGGTCTTGTTCTTTCCCAAATCGCTATATGCCGATGAATTTTTTTTCAATGCGATGGCTTCGTTAATCAATGCGATTGGGTTTTGGACATCCGCCACCGACGTAAAATTTTTCATGCTGAAACAACTTTTGTATGCCTACTTAAAACCTTTTCAAAACCATGCAGGAAAACATCCGCCTCCGCTTGTGATACGTTCAATGGCGGCAGCAGCCGGATTGTATTTTTGTTTGCCGCCGAGCCGGTAAAAATATGTTCACTGCCGACTAACTCATTTCTTAGCTGCGCCGAATTAAAATGCAGTTCAATCCCAAGCATCAGTCCTGTACCTCTTATTTCCTTAACCCCTTCCATGCCCTTCAGCTTTTGCGCGATATAACTGCCCTGCTTCAGGGCGTTATCCATCAAGTTCTCATTTTTTATCACATCAAGAACGGCTATCCCTGCGGCACAGGCAAGGTAATTACCTCCGAAAGTGGTGCCCAACAAGCCATGTTTCGCCTTAAATAGCGGACTGATAAGTAAGCCGGCAACGGGAAATCCGTTGCCCATGCCCTTCGCTATTGTAATTATATCGGGCTTAACGGAGGCGAAGTGATGGGCGAAGAATTTACCGGTTCTGCCGTATCCGGATTGCACCTCATCCAAAACCATTATTGCACCTGTATTATGGCACTCCTGTCTTATAAGCTGCAAAAATCCGGGAGACGGGACCTCTATCCCCGCTACTCCTTGAATTCCCTCTATAATGACGGCGCAGGTGTTTGTATCGATTGCCGTTTTGAACGCTTGTTCATCGTTCAGAGGTATAAAAACTATATCATTACCGCCGTTTACCGGCGCCTGAATGGTTTTGTCGTGGGTAGCCGCTACCGCAAGAGAAGTACGCCCGTGAAAACTTTTTTCAAAAGCGATTATTCTTTTCCTGCCGTTGTGGAAAGAAGCAAGTTTCAGAGCGTTCTCATTGGCTTCCGCGCCCGAATTACAGAGGAAAAGCCGGTAATCGGGATAGCCGCTGATCTCACCTAATTTCTGCGCGAGTTCTTCCTGTTGGCTTATCTTTACCGAATTGGAATAGAAGGCAATTTTCTCCAGTTGCTCTTCCATTTTTTTAATATAATGCGGATGACTGTGACCTATCGAGATGACGGCATGACCTCCGTAGAAGTCGAGGTACTTAACGCCGTCCTTATCCCAAAGCCAGCTTCCCTTTGCCTTTACCGGTTCTATGTTAAAAATAGGATATACGTCGAAAAGGTTCATACAATTGTCATTTTACAACCGCAAATTTCGCAAAGTTTTTTTCACCGCTAAAAAATAGTTACGGGGAGGGAAGTGATTTACAAGGAACTGGAGGGTGTATAGCGGACGGAACCAATTTGACGGCAGAAAATATGTATTATCGCTCTCGCCTATATCCACCTAAGCACCCAGTCGGGAAATACTCCGAGCAGAATGGTAAGCAAAGTAGTAATGAAGAGTACAATCTGGTGCAGCGAACCGATAGAAGCGGGAATGTCCGATTTTTCCGGTTTAAAGTACATGGATATGATAACTCTGAAATAATAGTAAACGCCTATCAGCGCTGCAATAACGGCAATGATTACCAGTTGCGTATTGTGACTGTTCAGGGCAGTCATAAAGATATAGTATTTTCCGAAGAAGCCCGCCGTTGGCGGAATGCCTGCAAGAGAGAGCATGGCAATAGTAGTAACCAGGGCCAGAAACGGGTTGTTTTTCGCCATACCTTCAAAAGCGCCGAAGTCGTTTCGTCCCGTATTGCGCTCAACGATATAGAGAACGGTAAAGGCGGTTATAGTGGCGATGGAATAACTTAAAGTATAGTAGAGTATCGCTTGCGCCGATGTTACCGACATTGAAACAATCGCTATTGCAATATACCCTGCATGTGCAATACTCGAATAGGCGAGCATGCGCTTAACGCTGAACTGCCGCAAGGCGCTAACATTACCGATAAAGAGGGTAAGCGTTGCAAACCACCAGAGTACGCTTGTCCACTGACCTGAAATACCGGCAAAACAAGTATAGAACAATCTGAATAATGCCCCGAAAGCGGCGGTTTTTACCAGCGAAGCCATAAATGCAGTTACGGTAGTGGGGGCTCCGTCGTAAACGTCGGGCGCCCAGAAATGGAACGGAGCGAGTGAACATTTGAACGCCAAGCCGGTAAGCATCAGCAACACTCCGATAGTGAGTATGCCGGTAGAAGAATTTGATGCCGCCGCATAGTGTTGTATTGCCATTAAATCGAATGAGCCCGTAGCGCCATATATAAGCGTAATTCCGAAAAGCAGAAAGCCCGAGGCGAAGGAACCCATCAGGAAATATTTGAATCCTGCCTCGTTCGATAGGATGCTTGCTTTGTCGCTGGCGGCAAGTACATATACCGAAATTGATAATATTTCGATTCCCAGAAACAGCATTACAAGGTTAGAATATGAAACCATTACCACGGCGCCAACCAGAGCAAACAAGATGAGGGCGAAATGGTCGGTAACGCTGGTTTCCTGAAGAAAATAATTGCGCGCCATCATGAACCACAGGAAACAGATTATGATGAGTGAACATGAGAAAGCAACCCCGTATTTATCAAAAATCATCATATTAAAAATGGGCTGGGGATTATCGCAATATTCAAATGCAGTGGCTGCAAATGCACCTGCAAGACCTATCAATATAATAGGGAAGAGCGCTTTGCGGAAACGGAATATTTCGGCGAAGAGCGTAATTACTCCAAGAGCAGATAATATGATTAGCGTGTTCATTAATCTTTAGTTAACCGTGTACAATTGAGCAGTTACAATATTTTATTGATATTTGAATTTTTTAATTATCCATTAATCAAGGCATTCCGCTTAATATTTTCATTACCGCCGGTTCGCTTACCCTTAAGAATACCTGTGGGAAAATTCCTATAAATATTACCATAAGTACTAAAGGTATGAACACCGCTTTCTCCGACAATGTGAGGTCGGTAAAGTGTTCGGTCAGGGCAGAGGTTTCTCCCAACATAGTGCGTTGGTATGCGCGAAACATATAAACGGCGCCGAGGATGATGGTAAGCCCGCCGAGCGCAGCCATATAAGGACTGAACTGAAACACCCCGTTAATAAGTAAAAATTCGCCGACAAAGCCGTTCGTAAGCGGCAATGCAACGGCGCCGAGCATGATTATCATCAATGCAGTCGCGAAGAAAGGCGCTTTGGTTCTGATGCCTCCAAGCTGCGGAATTTCTCTTGTTTTCGTACGGTTTTGGATGATGTCCGCGGCAAAGAACAGACCGCAAACGTTAATGCCGTGGCTAAGCATCTGTATAATTCCGCCCTGTAATCCCTGCAAGTTAAAAGCGAATATTCCCGCCGCTATTAATCCTACGTGGGCTATGGAAGAATAGGCAATCAATCTTTTCAAATCGGAACGTGTGATGGCAATTACGGAGGCATATACTACGCCTATTATGGCAAGCCACATAACATACGCCGAATATTCGTGCACTCCGTCAGGCAGCATCGGTAATAGCCAGCGTATAACCCCGTAAATACCCATTTTCAGCATTATTCCCGAAAGCATCATGGTTCCTTGCGGAGGCGCAACCGTATAGGTATCGGGCTGCCATGTGTGCAGGGGGAATACGGGCATTTTAATGCCGAATGCAAGAAAGAAGAAGAGGAATAGAAATCCCTGCATTCGCGTATCAAGCGATTTTCCCGCCTGGTAAAGATAGTTTATGTCGAATGAATGATTTGGCGTATGAAGGTAAAGTATGATAAGGGCAACAAGCATGAACAAACTTCCCGTAAGGGTATAGATAAAAAACTTAATGGTGATATTTACCCTGTTCACGCCTCCCCAAAGCAGGCATATAAAGTAGATCGGGATGAGCGCAAGCTCCCAAAAGATGTAAAAAAGAAAGCCGTCTAATGAAACGAATACGCCGATAAGAGCCATCTCCATGAACAGCAGCAGCGAGTAGAAAACGGGCGTATGGTTTTCTCCGTTTCGCGCCGACAGTATGATTAAGGGGGATAGGAAAGTGGTTAGCAGTACCATGAGTATGGAAATACCATCCATGCCCACTTTGAAATGGATTCCGAGCGAGGGAATCCAGCTGTAATCTAATACATATTGGTAATCGGCGGAAATCGGAAAACCGATAAAAATTACAAGAGCAACAACAAAAGCTATTAATGATGCGCCAAAAGCAAATGCCTTAGCGGCGCGCGCAGGGACAGAAAGGATTATCAGCGATGCTATAAATGGAATTAATATTAGAATCGAAGTCAGCATATCACCTCATTTGAAAAAATATAATCAGTACAATACCTATCACCATTGCGAAAAGATAAAAATCTACATTGCCTGTTTGCAGAAGGCGCAATTTTCCGCTTATCCACTGTATTAATTTACCTATCACATTTACTATTCCGTCAATTATTTTCAGGTCGAATACCCTTTCGAGGAATTCCGACGCCCTATCGAGCGGACGGGTTACTACAGCGGCATATATTTCGTCTATGTAATATTTGTGGTAAATAATAGAAGGTATTCTTGCCATCTTCTGCCCTTCTGCTATAGGCAGGTCTTTATGAACCACATATTTGTTTCGCGCATACACAATAGAAGCAATAACCACCGCAACAGTAATTCCCATAAGCATAATGTCGGAAACGGAACCCGATGGCAATTCTAAAAGGTTGCTATGTGCGACTGCAAATACAGGTTGCAGGAAACTTGCTATGAGCGACTTCCCGCCCAGTGATTCGGGGATGCCCAGGAAACCGCCGAAGGATGATAGGATAGCAAGTATGATAAGCGGAATTGTCATAACCTTGGGCGATTCGTGTGCGTGTATGTCGGGCTTACCTCTATATTCGCCGTGAAAGACAAGAAAGTAGAGACGGAACATATAAAAGGCGGTCATGCTTGAACCAATCAAACCGAGCAGCCAGAAGAACTTGTTATATGAGTAGGCGGCAGCAAGAATTTCGTCCTTGGAAAAGAAACCTGAAAACGGTGGAATGCCCGAAATGGCGAGCGATGCCAATAAAAAGGTTATGGCGGTTACCGGCATTTTTTTTCTTAATCCGCCCATATTGCGTATATCTTGCTCGCCGCTCAACCCGTGTATTACGCTGCCGGCGCCAAGGAACAGCAGGGCTTTAAAGAATGCGTGGGTAAGCACATGAAAAACCGATGATGAGAACGCCCCTACTCCTAATCCTAAAAACATATAGCCCAACTGACTTACGGTAGAATACGCAAGCACCTTTTTAATATCATTTTGGGCGAGGGCAATGGTTGCGGCAAAAATAGCGGTAATAACCCCCACAAAGGCGACTACAAACATTGAAATTGGAGCAAGCGAATATAAAATGCTTGAGCGCGCTATCATATAAATGCCTGCGGTAACCATGGTTGCGGCATGTATCAGCGCCGAAACGGGAGTAGGACCTGCCATGGCATCGGGCAGCCAGGTGTATAAGGGTATCTGGGCGCTTTTGCCCATTGCACCAACAAATAGGAGCAATGTGATAATGGTAAATGTGGAATTGCCGGAAAGGGATGTTTCGGGAGAATAACCCTGCTGCGCCTGACCGAAAACTGTTGTATAATTGGTGCTACCGAAGGTTACGAAAATAAGTATCATACCGAGCAGGAAACCAAGGTCGCCGATACGGTTCATAATAAACGCCTTTTTGGCGGCATTATTAAACGCGTTGTTCTTGAACCAAAAGCCAATGAGCAGATAGGAACAGAGCCCTACACCCTCCCACCCTACAAACATCAGTATATAGCTCGAACCCATTACGAGCAGTAACATAAAGAATACAAAAAGGTTCAGGTAGGCGAAGAAAATATTGCTGTTTTCATCATCGTGCATATAACCGATAGAATAAATATGAATGAGCAATCCCACCCCTGTTATTATCATCAGGAACAAAGAGGAAAGTGGGTCGAGCAGGAAGGAAAACGACACGGATAAGTTGCCGGCGCTGAACCAGTCAAAGATTGGAACAACAGTTGACTTTCCGGAGATATTTAAGAATATGTTAAGAGAAAAAATGAACGATATCAGCACAGCGACAGATGCCAATACTCCTGCTGCCTTCTTAGGAATCTTCTTATTAAAGAGACCCAGTATAAGGAAGCCGATTAACGGACAGAACGGAATAAAAAGCGCAAATTGTAACATATAATTATCCTCTTAGCCGGTTTAATACATCAATATCCGTGCTTTTTGTATTTCTATACATAACAATAAGTATTGCCAGCCCAACAGCCACTTCCGCAGCTGCCACAGCCATTGTAAAAAATACAAATACCTGTCCGGCCGAATCGTTATGATACACTGAAAAAGCGACGGTAAGCAGGTTCACAGCCGTAAGCATAATTTCTATGCACATGAAAATAATAATTGCATTGCGCCTGAAGAGCACGCCCATAACACCAATGCTAAAAAGTACCGTGCTTAATATAATGTACCAGTTGAGAGGGATTTCCTTTAGGAGAGCATTCATAATCTTATTTTATATCTTTTTTGCTCAACATAACCGTTCCCACCATAGCCGCTAAAAACAAGACAGCAGATACTTCAAAGGGCAACAGAAATTGCCCGAAAAGTACGGTACCGAGTTGCCGTATGGCGCCAATATTTGTATTCATAGGATTCACCTCGGCATTATCCGCTACTTTAAGTGTGCTTACCAACACCAGCAAAAGAAGTCCGCCTGTTACTACCGCCCCGAATTTCATCCAGAGCGCTTTATGGGGTTCTGTTTCCTTGTTAAGGTTTAGAAGCATTATCACAAAAAGGAATAATACCATAATGGCGCCTGCATATACAATCACGTTAACGATAGCTATAAACTGTGCGTTCAGCAATACAAACTCGCCTGCTATTGCGAAAAATGTGAGTACAAGATATAATACGCTGTGAACCGGATTTTTCTCGAAAACCACCATAAGTGCGGAGAGGACGGCAAATAACCCAAGGATTATGAACAAATACTTCTGCATCATGCCTTAAGCGCTTTGGTATATAGGGTATTGTGCGCAAACCCGGGCTGACTCTTGAATTCAAGCACCGATTTTGTTTGCCGTTTTGATACATCTATGCGTTTATCTTTATCAGCCGGTTCAACCAGCTTGTCTTTCCCATACACGAACAAGCTCCTTTTGTAATCGGTATGTACTATCCTGTCTGTTAGAAAGATGGCTTCCTTGGGGCATGCCTCTTCGCATAAACCGCAGAAAATGCAACGAAGCATATTTATTTCGTAAACGGAGGCGTATTTTTCTTCCCGGTACAGATTTTCCTCGCCGGGCTTTCGTTCGGCAGCGGTCATGGTAATTGCTTCAGCCGGGCAAGCGAGGGCGCATAAGCCACAGGCGGTGCAGCGTTCGGCTCCGTTTTCATCGCGTTTCAGAACGTGGTAGCCGCGATATACAGGACTGAAAGGGCGCATTTCTTCGGGATAGCAAACGGTAACTTTTTTCTTAAAAAAATGGTGAAGGGTAATTCTCATGCCACCGATTATGGCTGGCAGGTAAAGACGTTCCATGAAGGTCATCTTTTTATTTACTGCTACTTTTGCCCGTGTGGTAAGCGCCTGCATACGTCCTGTTAAAATTATATTTTATGAAACCACCACATTATAGTACCTGTAAGCCCTATATTAAAGAGTGACAAAGGTATCAAAACTTTCCATCCCAAACCCATCAGTTGGTCGAACCGGAAGCGCGGAATGGTCCATCGAACCCACATAAAGAAAAATATAAAAAAGCAGAGTTTGGCGAATAGAAATATTACTCCCAGAATTGCTTCTAAATTGGGCGATAACCCAAGCCGGTGAACAAAAGGCATATTGTAACCGCCGAAATAGAGCGTGGAAATAACGGCAGAGGAGATGAACATATTGATATACTCGGCAAAGAGGTAAAAACCAAGTTTCATGCTGCTGTATTCGGTATGGTAGCCGCCTATCAGTTCCGAGTCGCTTTCAGGAAGGTCGAATGGCGTACGGTTGGTTTCGGCGAATGCACAGATTAAAAAAATAAGGAAGCCCAGCGGCTGGTAAATTACATTCCAATGCCAGCCCGACTGTTGTGCAGCTATATTGCGCAAACTTAAAGTGCCTGTGTGCATTACAAGAGCGATAATTGCAAGCCCCATCGCTATTTCATAACTAATCATTTGCGATGATGCGCGCAGCGCTCCCAGAAGTGAATATTTATTGTTGGATGCCCAGCCACCTATCATTATGCCATATACACCAATGGAAGTAACCGCCATGAGGTAGAGTATGCCTATGTTGATGTCGGTAATCTGAAGAGGGAAGGTATAACCGGCTATATGCAAACTTGTTCCCCACGGTATTACAGCCCCCGTTATACATGATGTAAACATAGCGATACTCGGACCAAGGATGAAAAGATATTTGTTGGATACATTGGGTATAATTTCCTCTTTCATGAACATTTTCACCCCGTCGGCAAGCGGTTGTAAAATTCCAAATGGTCCTGCGCGGTTAGGTCCTAACCTGTCCTGCATGAACCCTGCAACCTTGCGTTCGGCATAAGTGGAATACATTGCCATGAACAGGGAAATACTAAAAACGATCAGTACAAGAATTGCCTTATAGATTATAAAAACAGAAAGTCCCATAGATTAAATAATATCAGATATTGTAAAAAGCATATTGATTATTGAAGGACTTTTAGGCAAAATATTATCTGTTATTTTCATTATTCAGCAGCGGTTTGGGCGGTTGGCTTCCTACTCCGAGTTTCAACGGTTTAATGGTTTCGTAATGGTTCTGCGATATAACCGAATGACGGCTGATATGTGTAGGTTTTTCAATTACCCAGTCCTCTTTCTTCTTCTTCTCGAAGCGGCACTCGTTGCAGATGAATTCTTCCACCTCTTCATTCTTATCCCTACGTGCGCTCACTCTTAATACCTCATCTTCTTTCATCCATAATACTGCCTTACCGCTGCATTTTTTACAATCACGGTGGGCATCCATCGGTTTGGCGAACCATACCCTGCTTTTAAAGCGGAAAGTTTTGTCGGTGAGCGCCCCTACCGGACAAACATCTATTACATTACCCGAGAAATCGTTTTCTATAACATTGTTAATATAGGTGCTTATTTCGGCTACATCGCCGCGGTTCATTACTCCATGCACTCTTTTATCGGTAAGCTGTTCAGCAACGCGCACGCAGCGGTAACAAAGTATGCAGCGGGTCATGTGAAGTTTAATCTTATCGCCTATGTCAATCATATTGAACTTACGCCGGCTGAATTCGTAACGCGTCTTTTCTAAACCGTGTTCATAACCCAGGTCTTGCAGTTTGCATTCACCCGCTTGGTCGCATATCGGGCAGTCAAGCGGATGATTTATTAGCAGAAATTCCACCACGCCTCTTCGCGCCTCAAGCACTTCGGGCGAGGTAATGTTCTGCACCACCATGCCGTCTTGTACGGCGGTAGAGCAGGACACAACAAGTTTTGGCATCGGGCGCGGGTCTTTGGCGGAACCCTGCGCCACCTTTACCAGACAAGTACGGCAGTAGCCGCCCGTTTTCTTAAGTTTGCTGTAATAGCACATTGCAGGGGGAACTACTTTCCCGCCTATCATCCGTGCGGCATTTAGTATCGTTGTACCGTCCGGAACCTCTATCTCAATACCGTCTATTGTTACTTTAGCCACATCCTTAATAGTAAGTGATCTGTAAGTTGTAAGTTAAAAGCGGGGCAAATATATTGCTTTTTAGCAACGGAAATCCTGTTATTTGTCAGTACTTCAAAAAAAGTTATAACAATATGAAACTAAACTCAAAATAAGCCCCGAATATTCATAATTTTGCATTTTTATTGCCGCTCATTCTGCATGAAGTAGAGATAGCGAGCTAATATCAACTGTTAACATCTGAATATGAAAATAATCTGCATCGGTCGTAACTACTCGGAACATGCTAAGGAAATGAAAGCCGAAACCCCTTCCGAGCCGGTGTTCTTTATGAAACCTGAAACAGCGCTTATAAAAAATGGAGCGCCTTTTTACTACCCTCAATTCTCTAAGGAAGTTCATTATGAAACTGAAATAGTCCTGCGCATTAGCAAGAACGGCAAAAACATTGAAAAAAAGTTTGCCCATTCCTATTATAATGAAGTAACTGTGGGCATCGATTTTACCGCCCGCGACCTGCAGGCGCAGTGTAAAACCAAAGGGCTGCCCTGGGAGATGGCTAAGGCATTCGACGGCTCCGCACCCATCGGGGGAATGGTAACAGTTGCGCGGTACAAGAATTTACAAAATATTGAATTCCGGCTTGATATAAATGGCAAGACGGTTCAGCAGGGCAATACAAAGGACATGATTTTTACCTGCGATACGCTAATAGAATATGTCTCAAAGTTCGTTACCCTTAAGACCGGTGACCTTCTCTTTACAGGAACTCCTGCCGGAGTGGGCGCCGTGTCAATCGGCGATAAATTGGAGGGTTATATTGAGGGTGTAAAGTTATTTGAGTGTGAAATAAAATGAAAAAGATACTTATACTTGGAGCAGGCAGGTCTTCTTCGTCGCTCATACGCTATCTGCTTGACGCTGCAGTAAAGAACGATTTTACAATAACAGTAGCCGATACTTCTATTGAGGCGGTAAAGCTAAAAACCGGTAATCATCCCCGTTCGTCGGCAGTAGCCCTCGATATTGTTAACGATACTCTTACACGTTCCGAAATAAGCAAGGCGGATATTGTTATATCCATGCTTCCCGCTTTTCTCCATCCGCGAATTGCGCAGCAATGTGTAGCGCTTAAAAAATCGATGGTAACGGCTTCCTACGTTTCTGCCGAAATGAAAGCGCTTGATAATGAAGCGCAAAAAGCGGGGGTTATATTAATGAATGAATCGGGGCTGGACCCGGGCATCGACCATGCCTCGGCGATGGCGGTAATAGACAGGGTGAAAGATTCGGGCGGCAAAATAGTCAGTTTTAAATCTTATACCGGCGGACTTATAGCGCCCGAATCGGATGACAATCCGTGGCAATACAAGTTCACATGGAACCCCCGTAACGTGGTGCTTGCAGGGCAGGGAACAGCCCGTTATATCGAGAACGGGAAATATACCTACATCCCCTATCACAAATTATTTACCCGCATTGAAAAGCTGAAAATAGAAGGGCTCGGCGACTTTGAAGGATATGCCAACCGCGATTCGTTAAGCTACCGGAATATATACGAAATAGAAGATGTATCAACCATGATCCGAGGAACGCTTCGCAAGCCGGGCTATTGCGAGGCGTGGAATGTTTTTGTTCAGCTCGGCATTACCGATGACAGCTATACCGTCACCGATTCGGGAAGGATGACTTACAGGCAGTTTATCGATTCGTTCCTGCCGCGAGGTAAAGGGAGTATAGAAGAACGGCTCGCCGCGTATGTTAATACACCGGCTAAAGGCAACATAATGAAAATGCTTCGGTGGACCGGAATTTTTGAGGAATCGGCTGTTATACTTAAAGATGCCACCCCGGCGCAGATTCTTCAGGCGCTACTGGAAGAAAAGTGGAAACTGAACGAGAATGATAGGGATATGATTGTAATGCAGCACCAGTTTGAATACAGCCACCCTGCCCAAAAGCAGATTAAGTCGTTGAAAACTTCCCTGGTAGTCAAAGGTGATGATGCAGTTCATACGGCAATGGCAAAAACTGTAGGTCTGCCCATGGGAATTGTAACCAAACTAATTTTGAACGGCGTTATCAAACAAAAAGGCGTTTGCATACCCACTGTCGGCGAAATTTATACTCCGTTGCTCAAGGAGCTGGAGTTGTCGGGCATCAGGTTTGAAGAGACACAAGAGTAAATTTACCCGATATCCAATCCCATCATGTAATCAGAAAAAGCGAGCAAAGTAAGTTCATCATACTTTCTGCCCATAAGCTGAATGCCAAAGGGCAGCCCGCTGGAATGCTTGCCCAGAGGAAGCGAAATAGCAGGCAGTCCTGTTATAGGGGCATGCACGGTAAATATATCTTCAAGATACATCTTAACAGGATCAAGCTCGTTTTGCCCGAAGGGAAATGCTGTTCCGGGAGTAGTGGGTGAAAGTATCAGGTCATATTTTTCAAGTATCTCATTGGTCTTCTCCAGAAAGATACGCCTCACCTTCTGCCCTTTGGAGTAATAGGCATCGTAGTAACCGGCGCTTAACACAAAAGTACCCGTCATAATGCGGCGTTTTACTTCGGCGCCAAACCCTTCGGTACGCGATTTTTTATAGGTGGTGTCGATGGTAGTCGCCTGCGGGCTTCTATATCCATAATTTATACCGGCATAGCGCGACAGGTTCGAACTCGCTTCGGCAGTGGTAAGCACATAATATACAGGAACGCCGTAGTCGAGGTACGGAAAGGACACAGGTTCAACAATATGCCCCATCGCTTTTAACTTGTTAATAATGCCGAGCGTACATTCTTTAATCTCCGGGTCAAGTCCGTTGTGGTTTATACATTCTTCTATATATGCGATACGGCATTTTTTCACACTTGGCGAAGCCAAATCTCGGGAGAATGCCGGAACCGGTTTTTGCGACAAGGTGCTGTCGAAGCTGTCTTTACCTGCCATTATTTCAAGCAGCAAAGCGCAATCCTCAATATTATTCGTGAATGTGCCAATCTGGTCGAAAGAAGAGGCGTATGCGATAAGTCCGTAACGCGATATTCTGCCGTAAGAAGGTTTAATGCCTACAACCCCGCAAAATGAAGCGGGCTGTCGTATGGAACCGCCCGTATCGCTGCCGAGAGCCGCCATGCACAAGCCGGCAGCCACCGCCGCAGCCGACCCACCCGAAGACCCCCCCGGTACACGCGTTCTGTCATGCGGATTAAGAGCATTCCCGTAAGCGGAGTTTTCGTTGGAACTGCCCATGGCGAATTCGTCGCAGTTGGTGCGCCCTATTATTATGGCGTCTTCGGCGAGTAGCCGTTCTATAGCAGTTGCGCTGTATATAGAAATAAAGCCCTCAAGTATTTTCGAGGCAGCCGATACTTTATGGTCCTTGTAACAAATATTGTCCTTTATGGCTATTACCATACCGGCGAGTCGTCCGGCTTTACCATGCTTTATTTTATCGTCAATTGCTTCTGCTCTTTGAAGCGCCTCGTCGCCCCACACTTCAAGGAATGCGTTCAGTCCTTTGTTTCGTTCAATTTGCGAAAGGTAATAATCAACTACTTCAACGCATTTCAATCTGCCGCCGGACAGTTCATCCCGTAATTGCTTAAACGAAAGGTACTTCGGTTCATTATCTCTCATCCCCATACACTATAATCATAATGCATCTATTGCTGCGGCAAGCTTGCGGTCCTTTTCCGTTACTACATTGCCGGCGCTGTGCGTGCTTAACCAGATTTCCAATACATTGTAGGTATTTTTCCATTCCGGGTGATGGTCCATTTTTTCCGCCAGCAGGGCTATTCGCGTCATGAAGGCAAAAACTTCGGAAAATGTCTTAAAAGTGAATTTTCTGTACAGTTTATTATTCTGCTCTATCCACATAAAATTAATTATAAATCAGGGAGCAAGCCGTTCTATTTTCCATTCGTCGTTCTCGAACAAATATAATATTCTGTCGTGCAGACGACTGGTACGCCCCTGCCAAAATTCAATGCTTAAAGGATAAAGCCGGTAGCCGCCCCAGAAAGGGGGACGGGCAATGTCCTTGCCTTCATTTTCTTTCAGAAACCACTCCTGACTTACATCGAGCGCTTCGCGCCCGGGTATCACTTTACTCTGTGGTGATACCCAGGCGCCCGCCTGACTGCCCCTCGGACGCGTTTTGAAATATTCATCCGATTCGGCGGCGCTAATCTTTTTAATTTTACCTTCAATGCGTATCTGTCTCTCTAACTTGCTCCAGAAAAAGGTCATTGACGCAAACCCGTTTTCGTCCATTTCATTGGATTTTCGGCTTTCGTAATTGGTATAGAAGACGAACCCTTCAGGGTCGATTCCTTTGAGCAGAACAACCCGAGCCGATGGTTTGCCTTTGCGTGTGCAAGTGGATAGAACAAACGCATTGGGGTGCTGCATGCCTGTCTGCAATGCGTCTGCAAACCATTTTTCAAATTGCAGGAGCGGGTCTTTGTTTACCGTTGTTTCATCGAGCTCCCCGGCAATATATTCGCTTCTTATATCTTTTAAATTTTCCATTTCTGTACTTCTTGCCAATAGCTTCCCAAAAGTTCGTTATCTATTGCGATGCAAAGGTAACAAACTATAATTTACCGAATGTGGGCAGGTTTGTGAATTGGAAATTAGCAAATAAGCCGCTTTCGCCGAATGGCGGATATGAGTGACTGGTGTGCTCGTTCATAACTTCCTCTGCAAAAATATGGGAATGAGCGGATTTTAGCATTACTTTGTCTCCTCATTAAAATAAACTGTATTATAAAGGTAACTTTTACCCCCCCCGCGGGTATCATTTAAACTACTGATAGGCTGGTTTTTAACAGCAATAACTTTTACCGCTATGGCACAAAACGGACAGTAATAGGCTACAGGCGGAAACACGCTCTACGGCGGAGAAGTGTTAGGGTCAACAAACAATTTTCCCCCGTTCAGCATAGTATAGTCCGCAATCGTTGGGCACAAGAAAGTAAAGTGCACCTTCTTGCGCACCTTCTACCTATCATAATAGTAACTTAAAGCTACAAAAATAATTCGACGTAGTTACAAACTACGTCGAACGGGGGTAAATAACCTGCTTCTAAATGTTATACTATCTATTGTATTACAACTTTCCCGCTTGTAATAACCTCACCTTGATTAAACAGAACATAAAAATACATTCCGTTTGCCAAGCCATTTCTATTAATTACAAAATATTGGGTATGAATATATTGTACTATGCCAACGTTTCTTCCCGTCAAATCATAGAGTTTCAGTACGGCATTGTCAAGTATTGTATTTACCGACAATATTGCCGCATTGTGCATTGGATTGGGATATAGCATTGCCTTTATGGTGTTAGCCGGATTTATATTGTTCATACTTAACAATGTTTTGAAACATCCATAGTTTTGCGCCGAGTAGAAATTTTTAACATCAGCTATTGCAGTGCCAAGAGTAGTAACACTGGTATTCTGATTGCCTGTATCGGAACGCGAAAATACAAGAGCTAAATCTGCGGTAAGAGCGGCGCCCGGCGCAAATACACATGGACCTTTACTGCTTAATCCGCGAACATCATTGGGTTTATTATTTGTATCGGCGCCTTCGTACCATCCGGTTTTGGATGCAGGGTCCCCGTTAAACATAAAATTTGCATTATTGGGACCGCTGTGGAAACCTGTTCCGCCATAGGTCATGTGACTCCTGTCTATCCAATAACTTTGCAGGTAAAGAAAATAGTCGGTGTCACTTCTGGGGTTGCCCTGCATATTAAAATTATTGAAGTAATAGATGAAATGAGAAATGGTATCGCAAAGATATACTACTCCCTCGGCTGGTGGGGGTGGCACCGGTCCGCCATAACCGATTTCACCTCCAAAATTGCCTGAACCGTTAAAGTTAATTGAATCAGCATTATATGAATACCAATAATTATCAGCCGAATCGCAGCCGATAAAATTTAACGCTCCGTTCCCAATATCCATATCACAGTAGTATCCGAGGTACGTGCTGTCGTAAGTATTTTTTGAACGGTTATAGATGTCGTAATGCAAAAAAGTAGTTTGATTTACTGCTGTATCGTTCAATGTCTTAAATTGATAAACCATTAGATGAACCTCGATGCCCAATTTCTTTCCTTTGGTTTCACCGTGCGAGGATCCCCTGTCATCATTAAAAATAAAGTACAGCACCTGGTCGCCTCGGATGAGCGGATAGTCACCTGCCGATGGATTGTACCAACCGCAGTGGCAAGAGTCCACATAAGGCGCAAGTTGCGGCATTTCACCCATTGAGATGTTGCCATTGCCGGGCCAATTGGCTATAGAGGCGGGAACACCAATGAATTTATGAAGCCGGAAGCTATCTATGGTTGACTTGTTGATTTTCCAGATTTTGTTCCAAACAGAATCCTGATGTGCAGAATAATCAACGCTATCCATCATTGGACCCGGCCAGTAGTCAGTTCCATTCTGTTTATAGGTGGAGGCGGCTATGTGTAGTTTGCCGCCTGCATCGATACCGGCAATCCATAAACCGGAAGCAAAAATTGTGCCGGTACTGCTGTCTTGTTTCGGTATGCGATAGTGTGTTATGTTTGTAATTTGATTCCAGAATCCGAGTCCATCTGAATACATTAGTGCATTTACATCATTGAGGTCAATGGAGTCATGGACGGTTGGCACAATTTGCGCCCCACCTGTAATAGCTATAAGTTGCAGAAGCAGGAAATACAAAGTTAATCTGAAACTTGCGTATTTAAACACTTGTGTTTCCATAATTTTGGTTGATTTTTAATTTTGAGAATCTTTTCCCATAATTCCAACATGTAAAGATATAAAGATTTTTAATTCTTTGGCAAATCGGTTGATTTTTGTTTCCCGCGAAGTAATATTTCTCCCATTTATAATGAAGAGTTAAGCAATTGAATAGTTTGGTTGTAATTTATACGGCTTGTAAGTGATTTTGCTAACGTAATATCTCTTTGGGTAGCCCGTCTGGCTGACAACTGTCCGAGCTGCCAAGAGCAAGCGGGAGTCAGGCAGTCATACCAATGCCTGTCGATACGAAGGAGAATAGTTCTATCTGGTTCACATGGCGTACGTATAAGGAGGACAGTGTTAATCTTTCCGTAATAGAAATATGGGCGAAAACTGTTTACCGGATTTACCGCCGCAAATATTTGGAACCGGGAGAACACGAATACATCATTAACCTCGCCGAGCGCCCGTTGCCAAAAAGGGTGTATGGTTATAAACTGGAGACAGGGCAAGGGTGCAAGTACAAACCTTTCGTAATCTATTGATCTGGTATAGCTTTCCTTCCGACTGCACGTCTTCGGCGACCGGGGGCTTCATTTCTTCAGTCCACTTATTACGCGCATTTAATTTATATGGTTCCTAAAATGTTCCTTTAATCCGTCATAAATAATGAGTGGACGAATGGATTATTTAACCTTTTCAATTAAAAAAATGACTAATTTTGCAGAAAGTAAAAGACCATTACATAATCTTCGCGATGGATACATTCCCTACCAAATATATTTTTGTAACAGGAGGGGTGACATCGTCGCTCGGCAAGGGTATTATTTCAGCTTCTTTGGGTAAATTGCTTCAGTCGCGGGGCTATACGGTTACCATTCAAAAATTCGACCCATACATCAATATTGACCCGGGTACGCTTAACCCTTACGAGCATGGAGAATGCTTCGTTACCGACGACGGAGCCGAAACAGACCTTGACCTCGGGCATTATGAACGCTTTTTGAACACACCTACCTCGCAAGCCAATAATGTAACTACAGGCAGGGTTTACCAAAGTGTAATAGATAAAGAGAGAAAAGGCGACTATCTTGGAAAAACGGTTCAGGTAGTCCCTCATATTACCGACGAAATAAAAAACCGGTTTCGTATCCTCGGAAAATCGGGTAACTTCCATTTTATCATCACCGAAATAGGCGGTACGGTAGGCGATATAGAATCGCTGCCTTATATTGAAGCCGTTAGGCAGATGAAGTGGGAATATGGCAAAGATTGCATAGATATTCACCTTACACTGCTGCCTTACCTGAATACTACCGGAGAATTGAAAACCAAGCCCACCCAACATTCCGTAAAATCGTTACTCGAATATGGAGTTCAGCCGGACGTGCTTGTATGCCGCACCATCTGCCATATCGATGACGACATCCGCCAGAAACTCGCTCGCTTTTGCAATGTGGCCACCGAAGCGGTTATCGAAGCGATGGATGCCAAATCGATATATGAAGTTCCACTGCTGATGGAGAAAGAAAAACTTGATGTAGTGGTGCTCAAAAAACTCGGACTGCCGACTGATGGCGTCTCCGACTTAACTGCGTGGACAGGATTTCTGGAGCGGCTTCGCAATCCTAAACACCGCATCAGAATAGCCCTTGTGGGTAAGTATGTCGAGTTGCGCGATTCTTACAAGTCAATAGCAGAATCATTTGTTCATGCCGGCGCCGCAAACGAAACGCAGGTTGATATAGAATGGATACATTCGGAAGATGTAAATCCCGAAACGGTAAACAAACTTTTTCAGGGTATTAAGGGTATCGTGGTTGCACCCGGCTTTGGCAAAAGGGGTATAGAAGGTAAGATAACAGCTATAAAATATGCAAGGGAAAACAAAGTGCCATTTTTAGGAATATGTCTTGGTATGCAATGCGCAGTAATTGAATTTGCACGCAACGTGCTTGGCTTCACCGATGCGCACAGCACGGAGGTTAACCCCGCCACCACACACCCCGTTATTGATTTGCAGGAAACCCAGAAAAGGATTACCCATCTGGGAGGTACGATGCGTCTGGGTGCATATCCATGCTCAATAAAAGAAGGAACAAAAGTATATTCTATCTACAAAAAAACGGAAGTGAGCGAGAGGCACCGCCACCGCTACGAATTTAATAATGAGTATTTGAGCGTTTTTGAAAAAGCGGGAATGAGACCCTCCGGCGTACACCCGGAAGCAGGATTGGTGGAGATTGTAGAACTGAAAGACCACCCGTGGTTTATAGGAGTGCAGTTCCACCCCGAATACAAAAGCACTGTAGCTAACCCTCATCCGCTCTTTCTCGACTTTGTAAAAGCGGCATTGGACTATAAGCCGGTACACGAGGCGGCTAAGCGACCGATCTCAAAGAACTGAAAATTATTGCATGTCTATAACCAAAGTCAATCAGTTGTAATGCCCTGGCGGCTGATAACAATTATCTCTGTATCGGTAACTTTATAAATCAAACTGTGCGAAGTCGTTATACTTCTTGACCAATATCCTTTAAATTTATGCTTTAGCGGCTCGGGCTTGCCTATTCCCTTAAATGGATCGCATTGGATGTTGTTTATCAAATCTCTGATTCGGAGAAATACTTTTACATCTTTCTTTGCCCATTCGTCGTATTGAATTATGGCATCATGGTGAAATCTGATGCATTTCATTTACTACCTTGCGCTACCAGTTTTTCGGAATATTTGTCGAAGCCGGAAACCGGAATTACAATTATTTCTACTTCCTTTTCTTTTTTAAATAACGTGAGTTCGGGTTAAGCGGCGAGCAAAAGTTGAGAGGATTGTTGGAATTTGATATTGAGCGAAGGTTTTTTGGGGAAGAAGCTGTAAGCAGCCAAGGCGCTCATAATGTTGAGCAAGAAATTGTTAATGCACCGGTGCCTGGTATGCTGGAGTTTACAGATATTT